>JAYVJI010000964.1:0-1733 GCA_043769435.1 Verrucomicrobiota bacterium | reverse complement strand
CCGGACGGGTCTTGCTGCCGTGGAACCCTTGCGCCAGTTTGAGGCGCTTGGCCAGTTTCTTCCGGTTTTGCTTCGACTTCGTCTTAGTCATGTCCTCCTGCAGCTGGACGATCAGCTCTGGCAGGTTGATCCCGGACAGCAATTCCTTCACTGCCTCTGCCCCCATGCCGACACGGAAGGTGTCCTCGCCATAGCTTTCCTCCGCCTCGCGGAACTCCGGCTCGGTCAGTAACTGGCCGCGCTCCAGCTGGGTGTCCTTGGGGTCGATGACGATGTAGTCCTCATAATAGATGACCCGCTCTAGGGACCTCGCGGTCATATCCATCATCAAGCCGAGACGGCTGGGCATGCACTTATAGAACCAAATGTGAGTGACCGGCACGGCCAGCTCAATGTGGCCCATGCGCTCGCGCCGGACGCGGGACAGTGTCACTTCCACACCGCAGCGGTCACAGACCACTCCCTTGTGCTTGATCCGCTTATACTTACCGCAGGAACATTCCCAGTCCCGGGTGGGGCCGAAAATCCGCTCACAGAAAAGACCGCCCTTTTCCGGCTTGAACGTCCGGTAATTGATGGTTTCGGGGTTCTTGACCTCGCCGCGGCTCCAGCTCCGGATAGCATCCGGAGCAGCTACCGTGATGGCGACATGGTCGAAACCCTGAGGGCGGTTATCACTGCCGAAAATTTCACGGACATGGGATTCAACGCTCATATTTTAGTTGTAAAGGGACGGATAATTGTGGTAGCCTGCGAACAAAATACATGGGCATAATGTTCCCATGGCCGAAAAATGGGAACCGCACCATTTGCGCAGACGTTTTTGCCTCACAACCGAAATTTTCTGATTTTCCGGCAGATTTTTTCACAGCGGGCACGATTTTTGAGCATGGAGGGATCCCGGGGGGCATGATCTGCGGCGTTTACGGAGCGGTGGTTCGCGGAACTTAGGGGGCCCGGCCAAAATTTAGCAGCCAATCCTGCTGGTCTTTTTGACGGCTGACTGCGTTCCGGTTCAGTTCCGGTTCAGTTACAAATCACTGCGCTATGCGCGTTGCCCGCATTTGCTGATAGAAAAGTGGCGGGCTATCTCCGCTGCGCTCCGGTTCACGGGGCTCACCGCGCCCCGTCAGCCGCAAAAATCCGGTGCACTTTTTGGCTGCTTATTTCTGGCCGTGTTCCTTTGCACTGAGACCACGCTGAGGGCCTGAGGGTATGGCGATGGGGCCGGAGGGTGGGCGGTGACGTTGCCCTCTACGGCGGGCTTGCCACACGGGGAGGAATGCGCCAGGGAATGCATTCATGACGCCGGACGATGCTTCCCCACCCCCTTTTCCTAACACCTTTAGCGGTGGCATGGGCTTGCCTGTGCCCGGGGACAGCGGGCATGATTTTCTGCTGGGTCCTGTGCAGCCACAGCCGGGTCCTGTGGAGCCACAGCCGGCTCTGGAGAAAGTAACGACCGGCCCGGTGCCGCCTCCTCCTGCGCGGGTGACCGTGCTTTCCACACCGCCGCGGATGACCACAGCGCCCGTGCCGGTGGAGGTGCCGGCTGCGGCGCAGGCGGGAGATTTTTTGAATGATCCGGTCTTCACTCCGAGGCCGGAACTGGCCCGGGAGGATTTCAGCCTGACGGAGTATGCTCAGTCGATGTCTGGATTCGTGCCACCCCGCCCGGCGACGGCTCCAGTTCCTGAGTTTCCCTCGTTGCTGGTCGCGCCGGATGCTTTTGA
>JAYVJI010000963.1:0-8109 GCA_043769435.1 Verrucomicrobiota bacterium | reverse complement strand
TAGCCTGTGATGATCGTCATGGGATCGCCCAGACCTTCGAGGACATTCAGGCTGATTTTTTCCTGCATACTGGCCGCAGATTGCGCTACCGAGTAATTGCGGCGCAAGGCTATCCGGACCCAGGGTGTCCCTTCATGATGAAAGGGCAAGGCCGAGAAATCGTAGAGCCGCTCACCTTCGCCGGTCAGCGTCAGAAGCATGCTCGTGCTACGGGGCTTCCCGGTGGTGAGGGCTTCCGTGGCCAGCCGTTCACATTCGCGGTCCGCCAGCACGCTCGTGAGCTTGCGTCCAGTAGTCTTGCCGCGTATGATCAGCATTTCCCTAGCTGAATCATTGGACCACGCCAGCCGCAGATTGGCATCAGCGATCAGGCAGGCCTCTCCCAGCCCTTCGAGCAATGCCCAGGGCGGGTTTTGTACGGGGGACTCGATTTCAGGTGTGCTCATAGGTTGACGGGAAGCTTTGGCTGCATGATAGGCGTGTGAGAGCCTTGCGGTGGCTCGACTCAGGCCAAGGCGCGAGATCCAGAGACTCGCCGCCAGCAGGAAGCACTAGTCTGTCGATTCCGCCAAACTACAAATCTTGCCACGTGACGATTTCGTCACGCAGCCACCGCTGCGCGCGGTAAGTGTGGGGCGAAATTGCTACACTCGATCTCTGGACCGGCGATGCGTTTTGCCCTCATGATCGCAGTGCCTGACTGTAACCACACGGCAACCCAACCACAACACATCAGTATTCCATGAAACGTTCATTTTTTATCACCGGAACGATTGCCGCCATCATCGGTTTGACATCCTGTGGCAGCAAGAAGACCGAAATCAAGCTCTCCGGTTCCAACACCATGGCCCCCATCGCCGGTGCTTGGGCGGAAGCCTTCACCGACGCCAAAGTCTCCGCAGCAGGCGGCGGATCCGGCATCGGCATCAAAGAACTCATTGCGGGCCGTATTCAGATTTGCGCTTCCAGCCGCAAGATGAAGGACACGGAAAAAGCAGAGGCCAAGGAAAAACAAGGTAAAGAGGTGAAGGAATTCATGGTCGGCTATGATGCCTTGGCACTCTTTGTTCACCCTTCGAATCCCGTCACTCAGATTTCTGTGGAGCAACTAAAGGAAGTCTACGGCGAGGGCGGCAAAATAACGAAGTGGGATGACATTCCCGGCAGTCAAGCTGGTGCCATCATGGTGCTGGGCCGCGAAAGCACGTCCGGAACCTACGAGTATTTTCAGGAGACCGTCGTAGGAAAAGAAGGGAAATTCCGCAATGATGTGGCCGCTCAGTCCAGCTCCCAAGCCATTATCGACCAGCTGGCAACGGTGAAAAACGCCATCGGTTATGACGGGATGGCCTTCAAGAATGATAAAGTGAAGTGGCTGGCCCTTTCCAAAAAAACAGGCGAGCCGGCAGTTCTGCCCGGAATTGATGACGCCCGCAGTGGCAAATACCCGCTGGCCCGTCCTCTCTTTCTCTACACCCTCGGGGAGCCGGAAGGCGATGTGAAGAAATTCATTGACTTTGCACTCAGTGACGAGGGGCAGAAATTGCTGTCCAAATCAGGCGCAGTGTCACTGAAGTAGTGAAATCAGTTGACCCCGGCGCATCCGCTGTATAGCGGACGCGCCGGGTTCCCAACTTATCAAGCCGCAACCATGTCTGCCGAAGCGCCGTCACAAATCAGAAAAAAAAGGGCCGTCTCCTCTTTCGTGGAGAGCACGATCGAGTTCCTGATTCGCACCTGCGGCTGGAGTTCGATTTTTCTTGTCGCGGCCATTTTCTTTTTCATTATCTACAATTGTGCGCCGATTTTCGGCAGGATCCACTGGGGTGACTTTTTCGGCTCCACGCAGTGGCATCCGAAGGAGACACCGGGCGAGTTCGGGATTCTTGCGATGTTGCTGGGGAATGCCCTCGTGGCGCTGCTGGCTATGATCTTTGCCATCCCTTTCGGGCTTGGTGCTGCGGTTTACATTTCAGAATTTGCGGGTCCAAAATCAAAGGAATGGATCAAAATCGGGATCGAAGTCTTGGCGGCGGTGCCCTCCATCGTGTGGGGGTTTATCGGAGTCACCATTATTGGACCAGTATTAATAGGCTGGGGAGCACCGATGGGCACAAATTTGATCAATGGGGCCATCGTGCTGGGGCTGATGAGCGTGCCGCTGGTGGTATCCCTCTCAGAGGACGCACTCCGGGCTGTGCCGGATTCCTACCGGGAGGCAGCACTGGCGCTCGGTGCTAACAAATGGGAATCTGTTTACCGGGTGCTTTTCCCAGCTGCTAAAAACGGCCTGCTGGCGGCCTGCATGCTGGGCGTGGGGCGGGCCATCGGCGAGACCATGGCTGTTTTGCTTTGCACAGGAAACCAGAATAAAATACCCACCTCTCTCTTCGACCCCATCAAGACCCTGACTTCCACCATCGCTTCAGAGATGGGTGATGCCGAGGTAGGCCAGCCTCACGCACAGGTGCTGTTCCTGCTGGGCTTGGTCCTTTTGGTGATCACTGGCGCTATTAATTTGATCGCCAACGTTGTCATCCGTGGCCGTAAATCCTGAATCCATGAATGCTCCCACCAATCCATTTTCTCCTACGGAGAACGAACAAAAAAAGGAACGTATCGCCGGCGGTGCCAAGTGGTTTACATTTGGGCTGTCCATCGCGTTGCTCATCCCCATGATTTGGATCATGGGCATGATTCTAACCAAAGCGTGGCCCGTGCTGTCATGGGACTACCTTACCGGGAATGTCAAAGACATGGGACGGGCAGGCGGCATCTGGGGGCCATTGATTGGAACCTTCTGGCTTACCTTGGCCTGCCTCCTCATCGTGGCACCCATCGGCATTCTGGCCGGCATTTATCTGAATGAATACGCGCCAGACAACCGGCTGACGCGCAGCATCATGATCGCGGTCACGACCCTCGCAGGAGTGCCCAGTATTGTCCATGCCCTTTTTGGGCTGGGGGCTTTTGTTGCGGCGATGCGCATCGGCACCAGCCTCTTGGCCGCGTCCCTCACCCTCGCGGTGATGACGTTGCCCGTCATGATTGCCAGCACCCGGGAGGCGCTGGGTTCTGTGCCCAAAAACTTCCGGGAGGCCTGCTGGAACCTGGGCGCATCCAGATGGCAAACCATCCGCACCATTGTTTTGCCCAACAGTATTTCCGGCATTCTTACTGGAGTCATTCTGGTCATTTGCCGTGCGGCGGGCGAGACTGCTCCCATCATGGTCACCGGGGCGGTTTTCTACACGCGGATCGGTTCCGAAGGGATAGAGAAATTCGCCCCATTTGGGCTTGGAGATTCGTTCATGGCAATGTCCTATCACCTGAATCTGATCTCCAAGGATGTGCCAGGAATGGCGGAATCCATGAAGTTCGGCAGTGCTTTCGTTCTCCTTGCCATGATCCTCATCATCAACAGCTTCGCTATGGCACTGCGCACCCGGCTCCGCCGCACCAAACGCTGGTAATCACATGAGCCAAAAAACGACCACCCATCTGGAATTCCGCGACGTCTCGGTTTATTATGCCGGGAAAAAGGCGTTGGACGAAATATCCATTTCCGTTGCCCGGAATTCCGTTCTCGGAATTGTAGGGCCATCCAATTCCGGAAAGACCTCCCTGCTCAGAACCGTGAACCGCACGCTGGAGTTCATCTCCATAGCCCGGAGGACCGGCGAAGTGCGCATTGACGGGGAAGAGGTCAATTCCATCAAAAATGTTTACGGACTGCGTCAGCGGATCGGCATGGTCTTTCCGCTTCCGGTAGGCCTGCCCATGAGCGTTTACGAAAATGTAGCTTATGCGCCGCGCCGCATGGGCATTAATGACAAGGCCACTCTGGACAACCTGGTCGAGCAATGTCTCCGCGATTCTGTCCTCTGGGACGAAGTCAAGGACCGGCTGGATTTACTGGGCACGCGGCTCTCCGGAGGCCAGCAGCAGCGCCTGACCCTAGCGCGGGCTTTATCCTTGGAACCGGAGCTGCTCTGTCTGGATGAATTCTCCATCGCGATCGACCCGGTCACCACCATGAAGATCGAGGAGGTGCTCACCCGCCTGAAGGAACGCATGACCATCATTCTGGTCACTAACCTAACCCAGCAGGCCCGGCGCATGGCGGACCACGTTGCATTTATCAACGACTCTCAACTTGTGGAGTGGGGCGAAACGGACCAGATGTTCAACTCGCCTACACGTGAAATCACCGGAAGATACCTCAACGGCGAATTCGGCTGAAATCCAGCACCTATCATGAATAATCAAATCAGTATTGATGTCCAGGACTTCAGCCTTTGGTATGGGAAGTTTCAGGCATTGCTTGGGGTGAGTGCTCAGATCAAACCGGGGATCATCACCTCCCTGATCGGCCCTTCCGGGTGCGGCAAAACCACACTGCTGCGTTCGTTCAACCGCATCAACGAGCGCTATGGAAACGTCACAACCAAGGGAGTCATCACGATCCTGGGGAAAAACGTCCTTGATGAAGACGTCTCCCTCGCGGCGCTGCGCAAGCGTGTCGGCATGGTTTTCCAACGTCCCAACCCGCTTCCGGTTTCCATTTACGAAAACGTGATCTTTGGCCTGAAATCACATACTCCAAAAGCTGAACGCAAGCGGAGTGTGCTGGATCACGAGGTGGAATCAGCCTTGACGGAAGTCGGGCTTTGGGATGCGGTGAAGGATGACCTTCAACGCAAAGCCACAGAGCTGACACTCGAACAGCAGCAAAAGCTTTGTATCGCTAGGCTGATGCCGTTGAAGCCGGACATTATCCTCATGGATGAACCCTGTTCCGCTTTGGATGCCACGGGCATAGAGCGGATCGAAGAACTAATCACCGGGTTGAAGCAACGCTTCACCATCGTCATGGTCACGCACAATATGGCTCAAGCCCGGCGAGCGAGCGACGAGTGCATCTTCATGCTCATGGGTGAAATCATAGAGCACGCACCCACCATGGAGATATTCCTGACGCCGCGGAACGAAAAAACTGCCATGTACATTGAAGGGCGCTTTGGTTGAGGCGGGGTGCCACCACTTTCCACATAAACCTGATCAAGCCGGGAACCATTTACTTATAGAAGTCATGTCCAACGAACAAAAACACATTCTAGGCCTTTTTGAAACAGCCCTCAGCAGCCTTAACAGCGACATCCGCCGAATGGGGGAACTGGCTAAGGCGAATCTCGCCAACGCAACCCGCGGCCTGCTGGAGCGCAACGTGGACTTGTGTAACCGCTGCATCGCCGATGACGAAGATGTCGATACCCTTGAGAAATCCATCGACCGTGAGGGCATCAACATCATCACCAAATTCAGCCCCATGGCAAAAGACCTGCGGCGGGTGATAACGACGATGAAAGTGAGCACTGCCCTAGAGCGGATCAGTGACCACGCGGTCGGATTGGCTAAGCGGGCACGCCACGTGCTGGAGCAGCCGGCCATGGCTGAGATCGATGGGATTCAGTTGATAGCCGAGCTGGCAGCCGAGCAGTTGAAGGATGCGGTATCTGCGTTCTGTGACGGCAACCTGAAGCTGGCGCTCCAGATCCAGAGCCGTGATGAGGCGCTGGATCAAGCCTACCGGAAATTCCACCAGCAGGTGATCGGCATCATGGAAAAGGAACCAACGCACGTCAGGAACGACGTGGATCTGCTGTTCATCACACGCTTTCTGGAGCGGATAGGCGATCAGAGTGTTAACATAGCGGAAGACGCTGTGTATTTACTGACTGCTTATGATATCAGGCATGGCGGAGAGTTACCGCCTGTCAGTGCGACTGGGCTGGTTCCTAAAGTATAGAATAGATCTGCCCTGCCGGGCCGCCAGCATCTTCGCCAGCATCTTGCGAAGTTGGCGGGGTAGGTGGATTTTAGTCTGGTGGCTGATCGGAGCCGATTTTCTTTTTAACGACTCCCGTTTTCAGGGTTAATCCCGGTGGAGCTGCGGCTCAAACCGGCATGGCTCGGGTGATGACCGGGGCCGTGGAGAAGTAGCGGGCGCAGACTGCGGCGATTTCCTCTAGGGTTATGCTGCGGACAGTATCGAGGATTTCCTCGCTGTGGCGGAATCCCATTCCGTAGAGTTCGTCGAGGCCGGCCACTTGGGCGAGGCCTGAATTACTCTGGCGCTGCATCGCCTGCTGACCGGTCCAGGTGCGGCGAGCCCGCTCCAGTTCTTTGGCGGTCAATCCCTCACTGGCGAGCTTGCTGATCTCGCTGAGCAATTCCTCTTGGGCGAACTCCACCTTTTCCGGAGCGGTGCTCAGGTAAAAGGCGAAGAGGCCCGGGGCCATGCCGAGAATCTGGGTGGCACCTACGCTGTATGCCAGGCCGTGCTGCTCGCGGATCCGCTCGAAGAAACGGCTCGCCATGTCACTGCAGGCGGTGTCGATAAGATCGAGAGCCACCCTGTCGGGATGAGTTAGTGGGACGGTGGGAAAGCCGGCCGTCAAAAATGCCTGCTGCTTGTCCATGGGCAGGGTGAAAACTCCGGGCGCATGGGGAGGCAAGCCGGGCAGATCATCACTGTTACAGCGCTGGCCCGCCGGCATTCCAGCCCATGCTTCCCCTACCAAATCCACCGCTTCCTCCATGCTGACGTCACCGAAAACGCTCAGCACGGTATTCCCCTGGACGACGTGGCGGCGGTGGTAGTCCCGGAGAGCGGATGCGGTGAGGTTTGTTAGGGATTCCGGAGTGCCATCCCTGGTCATGCTGAAGGGATGGCTGCCGAAAGCGCGCCTGCGCAGATCATGGAAGGCGACGAAGGACGGTTGCTCCATTTGCTGGCGGATGGCGGCGGCCTGACGCACCGCTTCCCGCTGGACTTCCGCTTCGGGAAAAGCCGGGCGCAGCACGACGTCCGCCCACAGGCTCATGGAGGCAACGAGATCGGGCTTGAGAGTTTCTACAGAAACGGAAAACGAACTGCCTCCGCTGTCTGCGCCTATGCTGCCGCCACCGGCTTCGATCAAGTCGGCGATTTCCTCCGCGCTGCGGCTGGTGGTTCCCTTGATGATGGACCTAGCTATCAGTCTTCCCAGACCATTGTTAGCGGAAGTTTCTGACAGCAGCCCTCCCCGGAAGCTGGAGTGGAGCGAGACCAGCGGCAGCCTCCGGTCCTCCCTGACCAGCAAGGTCAGGCCTCCTGGAAAAACATGACGCTGCACGTCCGCCGCGCGAGTAGTGTGTATGGAAATGCTTGCCTTTGCCATGCTGCCTTTTGGATTTAGGGAGACACTTGTCATCCCGGCATCATGCAGATAACGCTGCGCCACCCGCTGCACGTCGTGAGGGGTCACGCGGTTGATGGACGCCAGCCAGGCGCGGGTAAGGTCGGGGTCGCTGGTGGCGTGCCAGTTGCCGCCGGTATCGGATGCCTGACCGCGCATGGTGGTGAGGGTCTGCAGTTGCTCGCTCAGGAACATGCGCGTGGCCCGGGCCACCTCTGCCGCGGTGACCCCGCCATTCTGCAGAATCCGGATTTGGTCGAGGATGGCTGCCTGCACGGCCTCACGCTTTTCGGGGTCGCAGTCCGCGCTGGCATAAAAAATACCATCCTGCACGGGGGTATAGGCGCCGGCACCGGTGCTGTGGGCTAGGGCTTTGCGCTCCCGGATTTCCCGCCATAGCCGGGACGTGCGCCCGGCTCCCATGAGGGTCCCGAGGACTTCCACAGCCGGCGTATCCGGATGCAGCAGGCCGGGGATGCGCCATGCGAGTTCCAATTTGGTGGTGGCGGTGGCAAACTCGACGTGAGCTTCCCTGCACGATGTTTGCGCAGGTTCCTCCATGGAGGGAAGCAGGAGCGGGGAACGCACAGCGGCGTCCGCAAACCACCGTTCTGCCATGTCCAGGACCGCAGTTGCTTCGGTGTCGCCCACGATCACTAGGAAGATCCGGTCAGCTGCATATCGCTGCTGGTAGTAACCAAACGCCGCATCGCGGGTCACCGTGTTAAAAAGTTCCAGCCGGCCGATCACGGGCTCGCGGAAGGGATGCTCCCGGTATACCGTTTGAAAAAGCAACTGATTGAGCGTGCGCCCCGGATCGTCCTTCCCCATGTCTATTTCCCGCCGGATGACGTCCTTTTCTTTTTCA
>JAYVJI010000962.1:0-6377 GCA_043769435.1 Verrucomicrobiota bacterium | reverse complement strand
GCGTATTGGTATTCTATGCGGAAGTGCTCCGGTGCGTTATAGTATCCTTTTTCACGCCGTTGCACGCCGGTGGCGGAAACCTCAACTGGGGAGGTGTGGTCCATGCCGGCCCCCCACTGGGCGACGTCGAGGAAGTGAGCGCCCCAGTCGGTGATGTAGCCCGGGGCGTAGTCGTTGACCCACCTGAAATTATAGTGGCAGCGCCCGGCGATGTAGGGGACCTCGGGGGCAGGGCCCAGCCACATGCGGTGGTCAAAGTGCTCCGGCGGTGCCTCTGCTGGCTCCTGCCCGGTGAAGCCGCCACTGATTTGAAACGTGCCTGGGACACCTACTTCGATCACGCGGAGGTCACCAATGTATCCATTCCTCACCCACTCGCAAGCCATGCGGGTTTTCATGCCGGAACGCCGCCATGTGCCGCACTGGAGCACGCGCTTTTGTTCCGCCACGGCGCGGCAGACCGCGCGGCCCTCGCCGATGCTGGCGGCCAGTGGCTTTTCGGAATAGAGATCTTTTCCTGCTTTAGCTGCGGCCACATCAATGACGGCGTGCCAGTGGTCAGGGGTAGCCACCATGACGGCATCCACGTCTTTTCGAGCCAGGACTTCCCGGAAGTCTCCATAAGTGTCGCCGGCCTGTAATCCGGCGATAGCGGCTGCGGCTTCCCGGTGCTGGCGGTCAACGTCGCAAACGGCTACCACCTGCACCCGGTCATCAGTCAAAAAGGAACGTAGGTTTCCTGTGCCCATGCCCCCGGTGCCGATGCAGGCCAGCCGGACCCGGGCACTGGGAGGGGTCGCGCCGCCCTGCCCCAGCACTCTGCCGGGGACGATGAGTGGCGCGGCAACTGCGGCGGAGGTGGTGCGGAGAAAGCGGCGACGGGTGGACGTGTTGTGCATCTCCGCAAATCCCTGTCCCTCCTCGTTTTGCCAACGGGAAATGCCGGTCCGGATCTGCGTCGTCGATAGTCCCCGCAAAGGATCGGGGTGTGGACTATTCGATCAATGCAAGGACGTCAATGCACTGGGGCGATGTCTAGGCCAGTCAGCGTTCCGGCAGCGACTCCGCCACTGAGCACGATGCAGTCCGCGAGGTGGGCTCCGGCTTTCACAAGGGCGCCTTTCCAGAGAATGCTGCGCACGATGCGGGCCCCGGCTTCCACGGTGGCCCCAGGCGCGATGCTGCTGGCTTCGTCGACGAATGCTGATGGATGCACGGCAGCTGCGGGATGTGCCGGGGCCTTTTCAAGTGCGGTCATCGGGCTCCAGGCCGGGAATGGGCTCTGCTTGGTTGTTTCGTGCGCTTTTAAATAACTGGCACGGTCTCCCAGATCAAACCACAGGCCATCATCAAGGACGACGCCCCCAATGCTCACGCCGTCGTCAATGGCCCGCAGCCAGGCTTCGACGACACTTTCCCGCAGGCCCCGAGTCGGCAGCCACTTCATGAATGAGGGCTCGCAAAGCCAGATGCCTGTGAACTGAAACTGGTCCGGATGGTTCGTTCCGCGGGCATTCCGGAGGTCGATTATCTTTCCGGTGGCCTGATCGAGCGCCACATTTTCCACGGCCCCCTGACTGCGGAGGATGAGGGTGACGGCATTCCCGGACTTGCGGTGGTGGCTCAAGGCTGCGTCCAGCGGGAGGTCCGTGAGGATGTCTCCGTTATATATCCAGAAAGGCTCGCCGTGGAGGAGGTCAGCCACATTCGCGATGCCTCCACCAGTCTCCAGGAGCAGGGGTTCATGACGGAAAGTGACTGGACAGCCGAGCACCGAGTTTTCTGGAAAGGCCTGTCCATAAGCCTCCGGGAGGTGGTGGGTATTGACAGTGAACTCCCGCACGCCTGCCGCATGGAGGTGGGCAAAGGCATAGGTGATGAGGGGACGGTGGTGGACTGGGATGAGAGGCTTGGGCAGTTGTGCGGTGAGGGGACGCAGACGATTACCCAGCCCTGCACCTAGGATAAAAGCGCGGCGCATAAGTGATGAACCGGCGGGCTGTCAGGGCGGTTCCCGGAAATGAAAAGCGGTTATTGCCTGCGGCGGGGGATTTCGGGTCAGGTTTCTGGCCCTGAAACAAAAACAAAAAATCACTGCTCAATTGTTGACACCGGGACATGAAACTGCCAATACTCAGGGAAATTCCAATTCACCCAGCAGAAATTTCCCTATGAGCGAACAGGACAATCTAAATCCGGCACCGCCGAGACCAACCATCAAGACTTCAGCGGTTCCGCTGAAGAAAGAAACCGTGCGCATCACGCTGCGTCCTCTGGCACCTCAAGCCCTCGAGGCTCCGTCTGAGCCTGCGGCACCCGCAGCTCCGCCCCGGCCTACGGTCGCAACCGTCCCGGTAGCCATAGCGCCACCGCGTCCATCGGCACCTCCCTCGCCATCAGTGTCGATCGGCGGCCCGCCTACGCTCAGCGTCAACCGCCCCGCGCCCCCGACTTCACCCATCGGCAGCAAGACCATCCCGCTGAATCAGCCCCCAGCCCGGCCTACCGCTCCGGTAGTGAATCGTCCCACTACGCGGCTCGCTGGTTCTCCGGCGACGCAGGCCTTGCCAAAGGCTACGGTGAAGCTTTCCGCAGCCCCAGCTCCGTCCGCTCCTGTCAGCAGCGTGGCCCTGCGCACGCAGGCCCTAGATGACGATGAAGAGGTGAATGAAGGCCCGCTCAACATGATGGCATGGTTTTCCCTGCTCGGCGCTGCTGCCGCGCTAGTCATAGGGCTATCCTGCTTTCTGAAGAATGAAACTTTTTATGCTCAAGATGTGGAGGACACCCCCGCAGCCACCAAGGCATGGCGCAAGGATACTGGTGATCCTGGCGGCATGAAAATGGCCAGCGACTACTCCCCTTTCGACAAGAAAGACGGACGTGGCAGCATCATTTCCTCATATGCTAAGGCTGAGCCGAATGTGCCCGCCCGCCCTGAAGAGCCCTGATCCATCACTACTCCTCAATTAAAGGTATGGCATTTCCCATTATTCTCCTTGTCTCAGGCTTGGTTGCGGTCGCATCGTTGTTGATGGCGCTCGGCAAGTTCTAAGCCACAGCCTGCTCGGGCTCACGGAATTTCAGACACCCCGGACTGTCATCAGTCCGGGGTGTTTTTTTGGGGCTCACGTCTGTCTCTGAGACTCAAAGTCCCCAAGGGGGGAAGTGAGGAGGGCGGTGTTTATCTTTGCGCCTTGAGCGGCACCGGGCGCGAGACCCGTTTTTTGCCGGGCCGGGCCACGCGCAAAATTTCCACTTGCGCACCCGGCGGAGTGACTGCGAATGTTGCAGATCAGGAACACGCGACCTCATAATACAAAACTAAATCAGAGGATAATGCGCGGAGAATGCCTAACTGCACACGCTGTGCAGATGATAGGACAGAGAATCCTGATTGAACAAAACCCACAGAAAATACAAAGATATGGCATCACGCATAACGCGTCCCACTGAGCAGCATGTTGCTGCTGGTCAAGATTACACCGCTCAACTTAGAGAATGGTTTCAACAGCCTGGACGACAGGCATCCACCCCCTCCGAAATCGCGCGATCGCTTTCGATTCCCACAGAGGGACGCGCCAGCCTGCGGGCTGCGCTGCGGGGCCTTGAGAGTGATGGCGTCATCACGGAAGGCCGCGGAGGCCGCTACCTGCTGCGGGCAGCCAAGCCCCTAGCCGGTAATGAACTCAGCGGTCACCTCCTTGTCCGCGGCTCCGGGCGGCTGTTTATTCCGGACCGCGAGGCGCCGGAAAATCAAATCTTGCTTAAGAAATTGAATATGCCCCTAGATGCGCGGCTGAGCCTTCCGGGAAAAGACCCCACCGGCTGGAATGGCGACCGCGTCGTGGCGCGGATCAGTGGTTTCGGTGACAGCCCCCGCAAAGGCGCGGCCATCGATCACAGGGATCTCCTAGCTAGAGTAGATCACATTATTGAACACCGGTATACGACGATCCCAGGCACGCTGGTGATCAAGGGCCAGAACATGCACCTGCAGCCGGATGATCCATTGCTGCCGGTGATAGAGGTGCTGCCGGGTGGTGAAGCGGCGCAGGATGGGGACAAGGTGGTGGTGAAAATCACGCGCTGGCCGGATTTTGATGAAAGTTGTCAGGGCACTGTCGCACGACGGCTCGGCGTTGAGGGCGACCGCGGGATTGATGTCCTCGGCCTGATTTATAAATTCAATCTGCCGCTGGAGTTTCCAGCAGAGGTCATCCGTGAGGCCCAGGCGATCCCGGTGGCCTTGAGTTCCGCAGATATGGCAGACCGCGAGGATTGGCGGGGAAGGCACGTTATTACCATCGATCCGTTCGATGCTAAAGATTTCGATGACGCCATAGCCGTGTCGGCCTTGCCTGGGGGGGGCTGGGAACTGGGAGTGCACATAGCCGATGTCTCTCACTACGTGCGTCCCGGCACCGCTCTGGACCGGGAGGCTTCCCAGCGGGGAAACAGCACCTATCTGGTGGACCGGGTGATACCCATGCTGCCGGAAGTGCTTTCCAATGGACTGTGCAGCCTGCGCCCTAACGAAGACAAACTGACGCGGGTCGCGGTCATGGAGTTTGATGCCAAGGGCATCCGCCGGAAGGTCCGGTTCGCCAGTGCGGCCATCTGCAGCCGCCGCCGTTATACCTATGAGGAAGCCATGGCGGTCCTCAAGGCTCCACCGGGCGCGGATGAGGATGCGCAACTTTTACACCGCGCATGGGGACTGGCTTCACTGCTGCGCGCCCGGCGCTACCGTGAGGGCGCGCTGGACCTAGATTTTCCTGAGATAAAATGCGTTCTCGACGCCGATGGACGACCCGTCCGTCTTGCTAGGATCCTGCATGACGAGAGCCATCAGTTGATTGAGGAATTCATGTTGGCGGCCAATGAAGCGGTGGCCGTGGCATTGATAGGGAGTCAGCGCCCGGCGCTTTACCGGATCCATGAAGAGCCCGATCCTGCAAAGCTGCGGGAATTCCGCGACATGCTGGGCGCACACGGAATAAAGACCGGCGACCTGACTAACCGCAGCGAACTCCAAAAAGCGCTGAAAGCCATGGAGGGCCGGCCGGAGGCACCAGCGCTGAAAGTGGCGCTGCTCAAGAGTCTGAAGCGGGCGGTTTATAGCGCTGATTCACTGGGCCACTACGGCCTGGCGATGGAGCACTACACCCACTTCACCAGCCCGATCCGGCGGTATGCCGACCTCATCGTGCATCGGGTGCTCGGCAGCCTGAGCCATGCACCGGGTAAGCACCGCACTCCGGGAATAGGCGCACTCAGGGATACGGCATCGGTTATTTCCACAACCGAACGCAACAGCTCCGAGGCTGAAAATGAAAGCAAAAGGATGAAGGAGCTGGAGTATTTCGCGATGCTGGCCGGGCAGCCAGAGCCCCCGTCATTCCAGGCAACCATCACCCGGGTGATCCGCGCAGGACTGATGATCGAACTGGATGAAACGCAAATCCGCGGCCTTGTCCCCGCCAGTGATCGTGCGCTGACGCAGGCATTTTATGACCATGCCCAGGAATGCTTCAGCACCCGGACCGGCAAAACCTGGAAGCGGGGAGCGATCATCAGTGTCCAACCTAATGGTATAGAACGGGAACGCTCCAGTGTGCTGTTCCGCCTAGCGGGCGGGAGCGCGCGGGCAGCGGAAAAGCGAGCTGGCGGCAGCGGCAGGGAAGACCGCAGGCGGGGAGCCGACGGCGGCGGCAGAAAAGGCCCACCCGGCGCTAAAGCCCGGCGTGAGTCCTGATAAATGCCTTCACCGCGCCAACATCTGCCGGGAGCGGTTGCCGATGCAGCGTCCGCTCCTTCAGCTTTTCCAGCGATGGATGGGTAGGCTCTTTCCCGGTGGCAGCTGTGACGACATCGGGGAACTTGGCAGGGCTGGCAGTAGCGAGCACCACCGATGTGGCATCCCCGGCCATACCGGTGAAGGCACAGATGGTATGCGGATCTGCAGTGTAGTGCCAGTCTTTCCACAGTTGCGAGATGGCAGCGGGTATAGTGGCGTCGTCCATCCGCGTCGCTGAAAAGAGACTGGGCGGCAGAGGGCTGAGGTCTAGCCGACCTGTCTTGATGGACTGCATCGCCTCCCGCAGGCGGACCGGGTCCTGCTCCAGCAGGTAATAGAGAAAGCGTTCGAAGTTCGATGCCGCCTGGATGTCCATGCTGGGCGCGTGGCTGGGCCGGACACTCCCCTCCTCATACACGCCAGTCGTGAAGAAGCGGTAAAGGATGTCATTTTGATTTGTGGCGACGCGGAACCGGCACCCGGTCAGACCCATCTGTGCGGCCAGCCACCCCGCCATAACATTTCCAAAGTTACCCGTGGGCACTACGAATTCCACGCTTTCCCTTGATGAGACAGG
>JAYVJI010000961.1:0-3922 GCA_043769435.1 Verrucomicrobiota bacterium | reverse complement strand
ACTACTCCGCCTGCCCGCCCATCCAGCCACAATGTTCATTGAGCGGGAGCCAGGTCTCCCTGCGATGGCCCGCAGTTCCGGATGGACGTTATCAGGTTCAATACAGCAGTGACCTCGTGACATGGCTGGAAGACTTGCCGGACTCCGCTATCACGGCTCCGGCCGGAGCCACGGAACTGACATATGTAACACCAGCATCGCCGGCAGCGCACCGGTTCTTTCGAATCCAGGGGCTTTGTCCTTAAGCTGTGAGGTGCGTCTGGCAAGAAGCGCTGGACCTCTGCTTCACCCGGCAAGGATGGCGGGGTCCCAGTCTTTCCAGACGGGGTCAAAGCCACGGCCCTGAATCATGGCCGCTACTTCCGCAGGACTGCGATGGTCGCTGATGTCGAACTGGCCGGTAGCCGTGGCACAGGGCTCACGGCGTTCCAGTTCCACGCGCCGTCCGCGAACCGTTAGGTGCAGGTCATCATTTCCTTGTCTGGTGTAGCCACCCGGCTCCGTGTGACTGCCCGCACTCATCGTGGTGATGCCCAGCGGCAGCAGATGGTCACGGAGAGTAGCGGGCTCACGGGTGCTGAGCACGATGCCTACTTGGGGAAAGCAAATGCGGAAGGCACAGACCAGCTGAACAAAAGTGCGGTCATCCAGAGTGGTGCGGGGCTGGAAGTCTCCCGCAGCGGGCCGGAGCCTCGGGAAGGCCACGGTGTAGCTGGCCTTCCAGCACTTGTTTTGAAGGTAGTCGAGGTGTGCGCCCAGGCCCATGGCTTCGGTGTGCCACGGGGCCAGTCCGAATAGCGCCCCCAGCCCTAGGCGGCGAAAGCCGGCCCGGTAGCCGCGCTCCGGACACTCAAGGCGCCAATCGAAATCCCGTTTCGGCCCCGCCGTGTGGAACTCCGCATAAGCCTCCCGGTCATAGGTTTCCTGATAGACCACTAGGCCCTCAGCACCACAGTGGACCATGCGCTCATACTCAGGCTGTTCCATAGGCCCCACCTCTATTCCCAGAGCTGGCACATTCCCGCGCAGGGCTGTCAGACATTCCTCCAGATAACCATTGCTCACAAACTTCGGATGTTCTCCTGCCACCAGCAGAATGTGCCGGAAGCCCAGGCCCCGCAGGTGAGCGGCCTCGCGCCGGACCTGGTCCACAGTCAGGGTGACGCGCATGATAGGATTGTCCCGCGAAAATCCGCAGTAGGCACAGTTGTTGATGCACTCATTGGAGACATAAAGCGGAGCAAAAAGCCTAACTGTTTTCCCGAAATGCTGGCGCGTGAGACGTGCCGCCTCTTGGGCCATGCCCTCCAGCATGGCCCCGCTGGCTGGCTCCAACAGCTGCTCCAGTTTTCGCAAGGTAGGGGACAACCCACCCGGCAAGCGATTGAATGTCTCCACAAAACTCATGAGCTACGGTGCGGGTCTGGCGCGCTGCCGCAAGCCGTTTCCCTTGGACCTTCAAGAATGAAGGCACCGGAAGACTGCCGCTTTTTATTTCCCCAACGCCAGACGGTCCGCCAACTGCGGCGGAAGCTTGGCGTCATGGATCTTCTTTTGCGCAGTCGCCAAATCATAGGGCACCCGGCGGATTGCCACGGTTTGATTATCGTGATCATAGACCGCATAGGCACTGCGCCAGTCACCGTCCCGGGGCTGGCCGACGCTGCCCACGTTGATGAAGTATTTCCTTCCAGCTTCGATGCGGACCAGTTCCGTGTTCTCCATCGTCACCGTCAGACCCTTCACATAAACCCTCGGGGTGTGCGTATGACCGAAGAAGCAAACCTGCGTAAACTGGTAGCTGAAACTGGCCATGGCATCAAACTTGTTCATCACATAGGCCCAGCCAGTCGGGGTATCCAGCGTGCTGTGAACGATCGTGAAGTCCCGCACTTGGCGGACCATTCGCAGATTCCGCAGCCATGTCTTATCCTCGTCTGTCAGCGCCCTGCGGGTCCATTCCAGCGCCGCCTGGGCCAGGGGATTGAGCCCCACGATCTCGGTGTCCGCGCTCGCTTCCTCATCATGGTTTCCCTTCACCACAGGACAGTTTAAATCCTGAAGGATCTTGACGCAGTCACGGGGATTGGCGTTGTATCCTACCACGTCCCCGATGCAGACGTGATGGGTACAGCCCTGCTCCTCCGCGTCGGCCATGACGGCAGTGAAGCCCTCTAGGTTAGCGTGGATGTCTCCGAAAATAGCAAATTTCATGGGGGAGGACTTGGGTAAATAAGGGGTGGCACTACCATGACCCTGAGCAAACCAATCATATTGGCAAGCGGCATTCAACCATCCTGTTCCTCTTATTTGCGGCAGATAGCGCCGGGGCAGCAAATGGCAGGGCGCATGGCTGTAATATCCACATGCCCAAAAGATAACGCTAGGTCGACAGAGTAGATGGAGCAATCCTCAGATCCGGCGAGGAGCGACTTGCATTATAAGAGGGGGAGGAATAAGCAAAGGGCTCCCACGATCATGCCAGCGAAATCTTCACTCTTTAATCCAGTCTCCGGCGGCGTAGCTGCGCCTCAGGGATTTGAATGCAGTGCCATAGCCTGCGGAATCAAGAACCCTGCCAACCTGCGCCTAGACCTCGCGCTGCTCTACAGTGTGGCACCGGCTGTGACGGCGGGCACCTTTACCACTAACAAAGTGAAGGCTGCGCCGGTCCGGCTATGCCAGACGCACCTCAAGCGCAATGACGTGCGCGCCGTCATCGTGAACAGCGGCAATGCCAACGCCTGCACCGGTCCGCGCGGCATCAACGATGCCCGCACCATGGCTGAAGAGACGGCCCGCGAGCTGGAACTGGAACCCCATCAGGTCCTCGTCGGCAGCACTGGGATCATCGGCCTACCCATGCCCATGGAGCGCATCACGCCTCACATCCCGGCCCTTGTCGAAAAACTGGGCCGCGAAAATGGGATCGCCGCCGCAACGGCGATCATGACCAGTGACACCACCTGTAAATCAATGGCTATCGAGTTTCCGCTGGGCTCGCGCACGATCCGCATCGGAGCCATGGCAAAAGGCGCAGGGATGATATCCCCCAGCATGGGCACGATGCTTTGCTACGTGACGAGTGATGTTGCTGTCAGCCAGGCCTGTCTGGAAAAAGCGACGCGCATGGCCGTGGATAACAGCTTCAACCGGATCACCATCGATGGGGATACCAGCACGAATGACACCTGCATCGTCATGGCCAACGGCATGGCTGGTAACCGCACTCTAAAAGCCGGCGGACCGCAGTGCGAGACCTTTTATCATGCGCTGGAGTATGTCATGCTGAGCATGGCCAAAGCGATAGTCCGGGATGGCGAGCGGGTCACAAAGTTCGTCGAAGTCAACGTGACGGGAGCCGCAACGCACATGGATGCGCGCCGCGTCGCTGAGACTGTGGCCAATTCACTGCTGGTGAAGTGTTCATGGAATGGCGGGGACGCCAACTGGGGACGCGTGATGCACGCCATCGGCTACAGCCGTGCACGCATCCGTGAGGATGAAATCGACATTTATTTCGGCGGCCAGATCGCCACGCGTCATGGATTGGATGCGGGGACTGATCCGCTGCTGCTGCGGGAGGCCATCTCCGGAAAGGAATTCACCCTAACCATTGATCTGAATATTGGCGAGGCCTCCTACACTGTCTACACCAGCGATCTTTCTCAGGAGTACGTTGATTTCAATCGCACGGAATACGCAGTGCCGGTGCCGGGGAAAGCATGATTGATCTGCGCACCCGGCTGGACACGCTGGCCTTTGCCGATGCCAAAACGCAGAAAGCCCTAGCTGGCGCAGGCCTGGAAACCGTGGAGCAGCTGCTGGCTCACTATCCATTCCGCTACGAGGACCGCCGGGCATTCGGGAGCTGGCCGCACGATGCCCTCCCTGAAGCTGTCTGTCTGCATGGCGAAGTCAC
>JAYVJI010000960.1:0-9795 GCA_043769435.1 Verrucomicrobiota bacterium | reverse complement strand
CGCATCGAGCGTCGCTGGTTCATTGACGGCGATCCGGCGTGAAACAGGATCCGACACCAGAGCCACTAGCGGAGGGGCATCGCCGGTGAGGGTGACGCTCAGCGGTAGGGTGCTGAGCACCGTGCCGTCGCTGTCGATGGCCCTGACCGTGAGGGTGTTCAGTCCACCGGTCAGGACGATATTACTCAGGGTCCAGAGGCCGTTGTTTGCTGCTGTAGGGGCGAAAGAAAACACGGCTTCCGGGTGGCCCAGCACGTCCACGCGGGCTGTCTTTGAAGAGGCTGCTCCATTGATCACAAAGAGCGGGGCTGTGACCGTCTGGTTGTTGGCAGTGGTCAGGCTGAATACACGGGTGTAGTTGGCGGTGGTGATGAAGTTGATAGCGGGGGTCTCACGAGCCGTGAAGAATCCCGGGTAGTCAAAGCTGCTGGTCTTGAACGGAGCTAGGGCATCGGCATTGGCTGACTGGTAGTTTATGGAGGTCAGGTAGGCTTGGGTGCGCGCGGAGCCTTTGGTATACTTTGTGAGTAGCTCGCTGAGGTAAAAATACATCCGCTGGCGAAACCACGGGCGGCCACTGTAATTCGTCCATCCGTTGCCGCCTGTGGTACCAACGAAATTTGCCTGGCCGGCGTCCCAACCCAGGTCGCTGTCCCAGTGTTCAAACTCAAACTTCCCGTCCGGCCTACGAAAGAAGTAGCCGTTCTTGCCGCGGTTCATGGTAAAGTTATCCCAGTCACCAATATAGCCACGAACGGCTGAATAAACTGCCGCACGGTCTGTATCGATCATACGCTCCATTTGTTCACGGTAGGCAGCCGAGCGCACCGGATCGGTGATGGTTACGTTCACTGACATGGGGATTGGCTCAAAGTTGTCAAGGTTGGAGCCAATGTTGATCGCCGTGCCTGCGGTGGCGTTTGCGGGATTGGAGGCAAGTCTAAAGGTGTCCGCTCCGGTGCGGATAACATAATAAGTCACGCCAGCACCTATGCCGGGGCTCGGGGGGATGCCTCCGGATGGTGGCCAGAAGAGTCCGCTGATGACGATCGGTTCACCGGTAGAGAGCCCATGCCCTGCTTTGGTGACTACGTCCGAGGCTGCGTTGGCAGTGACGCCTGTCAGTCCGGAATTTGATGTATTGATCAGTGAGGCCAGTGAGGCATAATCATAGTTGGCCTCAGGGAACCGGACCGGCCAGTTACCATGGAAAAACACAGGGCTATCCTCGGCTGGCGTGGGGCCTGCGGCGGCACTGGTCCAGTCCGTCAACGCCCACCGCCCGGTGACGCTGTCTGCTGAGATGCGCGATCCGTTGGAGCCGTCAGTGTCATCGAACATGTACCACGCATCATCTATTTCGAAGAGTTCACCGCCCTTCCCATAGGCGCGCTCAAGGAAGTCTGCGTCGGTGAGTTCCATGGCATCTCTCAGCGCCGGGGCATCGGAATTGATGATCATCTGAACGAACTCAGCATGAGGCACGGGATAGCCCAGCAGGTAGAGGAGGTACCGGACGTTCCGGTTGTGAAAGCGGGCTGCCCCGTTGGTCACGGTGCCGTCACTGTCGATCCCCCAGCGGGGTTGATTGCGGTAAACGTCGTCGCCGGGTGGCTTCCACCGGGCGCGCTCGAGCGAATTCCCGCCAGCCCTGGTCCAAGGGCTGCCGCCGCGGCGGACTTCTCCGTTATACATGATGTCGCGCTCGTTGATGATGATGGTGGCGTTCCAGCCGAAGTTGGACATGCGGGGGTGGTCCCAGTCCCATGTGGTGCTGAAGCCGGTGCCGTTATTGAGTGAGGAGCGGTGGAATTGGGAGAGAATGATCCGCTGGCTTCCGATGCCGGGAGCTGTCAGCGGAGGCGTATCATCCACGATGTACATGGCTGGACGCTCGGCCTGGGCGAGTATGCTTCCATTCACTCCGGTAACTCCCCGGGGACTGCGCGGGCAGTCATTGGTCTGGGCACCTGAGGTCGCGGACACGTAGAATTGGATGGTATTGTTATCACCAGATGCAGGGATGGTGGCCGCCCAAATAGAGTCGCCTGCGGTGGTGTCTCCACCGGTGCCGCTGTCATTCATGGGCCGCTGGGTCCAGGCACTGTTGCCTGAGGCGTTGTCAGTGCGGGTCCAGAGGATGACGGTGCCTAGGGCATTGGCCGAGGTGACCAGCGCTGAGACGACGACCGCCTGAGTCGAGCGCGGGACTGCCGGGGAATGCCTGAGATTGTCAACTGTGGGAGCGGGTGCTGCGGTGGCCCGGGAGTTGGCGGCTCCGGGTGTTCCTAAATTGTTAGGAACAGGCAGGCGGAACACCTTCCCGAAGCTCCGGTCCCATGTCTGCGCGACAAGCAGCGGGAGGCCGGAGACCCAGCGGGCATCAAAGGAGAGCGTGTAGGTGCCGGGAGCAGCAAAGCTGCCGATCAGCCCTGTGACGTCCACTTCAGCTTTATTGGCCTTGGTGTCGCCGCCGCCAAAGCTGACCAGATGGAAGCCATCGGCCAGGGTATCACTCAGACAATGTGTGCCGGTGCAGAGAAATCCATTGGCCCCGGTGCCGGTGCCGTGGGAGGTAGCGTCCCCGTTTGTTATCAGGTTCGTAGCGGGCGCAGCGGCTGAGACCAACTTTATGTTTTTGAGGACCACGTGGCCATCGCTCACGAGGTTGAGCAGCAGTTCCCGGCAGGAGCTGGCTGCAGAGGGCAATCCTCTCAATTCCTTGTAGGTGCCCGTGTGGGTATAAGATTGAAAGCCTGCCTTCGCGGATTCATTGCTGGAACGCCACGCAGACGGTTGGCTGTTATCCATATCCGGGTGCAGCAGTTCTAGGCTGCTGCCCTGGCCGGCTGAAAGCACCGGCCAGCTGCCGCCGTCCTTGTAGTCCACAGTGTCGGCAAGATTCCTCACCTCATCTTCGAGGCGAATAAGGTCGCCGCCATTTCCGAAAGTGCCCTGAGCCGGACCGAAGACCCTGATGCCGCCTCCGTAGTTGGTGGACATATAGGCGGGGTCTTTGGCCACGACTATGTATTCCCCTGGAGCCACGCTGGTACCGGCGGGAAAGGCGTAGTCGACGCCTTTTGTGAACCGCCAGCCAGTGAGGTTCACGGCTGAGGCGCTCCGGTTCACCAGTTCCACAAACTCGCCGTTAGCGTGACCAGAAATCGCATCATACATGATTTCATTGATGACTATTCCGGTGCTTCCGGCGGGATTGTTAGCAGCATCTCTGGTGTCGGTGGAAGTTGCATACCATTCTGTTCCGCCGGCGGGCCATACCTGCATGGATGGCAGCCCTGTGCGGCGTTCGATGGCTGCGGCTGCGATTATGTTATGGGCGGCATCTGAGAGGTAAATCGTAATATTCCCGCCGCCATCGGTTGGAAAATTGACCGGCGTGCTGATGTATCCAGAGCCGGGAATGGAGCCGCCAAGCGCTACTCTGTCCGACAGGTCGGGCAGGGAGGAAACATACAGTCCTGCGGCGGACACCGCGCTGGTGCTGGTGTTGGACAGCTCCACCCAGTCTAGGTTTCCACCGACGGCGAAGTGGGCTTCACTCAGCCGGACTGGATTGCTGACCGCTGCGGATTGGTTAGCAGCTCCGGGAGTGGGACTGGCAAACAGGAACCAGCTGGAGCCTCCTGCCGGTTTCCTGCCGAGGGAACGCCCATCGATGGTCATGGGAGAGCTGATGGAGTTCTGCCGGGTAGTGCCGTCAGGCCTTGTCAGGATGACATTGACAGGGGTGGACAGCGTCAGGCTCGATTCCACGAACCCAATGGTGGCAAAACCGGCAGCAGGGACCACCAGCGAAGCAGTGATCTGAAATTTTGTTAGGTTTCCAGTATTGTCACTCAAATACCAATTTTGCAGATCCACGGGCGCAGCGGTGGAGTTATGAAATTCCACAAAGCCGCTGCCGGCAGTGCCGGGTCTGATCTCGTTGATAGTGATGCCTCCTAAACTCGTGGAGCTGATCTTCACTCTGGCGGCAAAAACATGGTCGGCGCTGCCGGGGGAGTTTTGCCGGATTTCTGCGGCCAATATGTTAGGGCCGGTCACCAGTTTGCCATTCAGCACAGCCGTGTTGCCAATGACCGCATTCGGTTCGTAGGTTGCATCCGGAGATGCTGTAGTGGCCACAGTGGTGTGAGTGACCGCCCCTGCCGGCATACGGATGCGGCCGATTTCTAGGCCATTCAGGTAATAGACGGCGCCATCATCAACATATTGATCAATGGCGAAAGTGTTGCCAGTAAGCGGACCCGACCAGTTAAAAGAAGCGCGATAGTAATAGGTAGCAAGCCCCGCCCGCTGCGCTACGACAGTGCGGATCCCGCTGAATGGAGGGGTCGCGACCTCGGTTCCCAGCGGGGCATATCCGGCAGTCAGCGGGTCGGACGGCCCCCAGCCCGGGGCTGCGGGTACATCCGGAATGAGGAGCGCAGGCAGGTCGGCATCCGGAACGGTGGCCCAGTTGCTCTGGGGCGCAGAAGTTCCATTCCAGTAGCGCCACCGTGTGTCACCGGGATTCACTGTAGCGGGAGTTGCCGGCGCCGGGCCAGTGCCGGCAGCGCTGTTGAATTCCGTCACTGAGCGGGTCGCGGCGGACATTTCGGGGCTATCGACAGGCTCCTCCAAAATCAGCGGCTCGGAGGCACCGGGCGTGCCTCCGGTGGCCCTGCTGGCACGCCAGTTTCTCCAGTCGTCCATGTTCCGGTCGGCATTGATGATTTGAAGCGAATGCCCCGCGCCATCGGCTGAACGTGGCCAGTTGCCGCCGTCACTGTATGCTACTCCGGCTTGGAGAGTATCCGCAGCATCCACGAGCCTGACAAGTTCACCGTCGTTGTTGAGGTTGCCAATCCACGGACCGAAAATCCTGATGGATGGCGGCAGTTGCGGATAGGCAGCCCTCGTGTCCGCCTCGCTGGCGCTGCTGATTATGATTCGCTCATACTCCTTCAGGAAATGGGCGGTAGTCGCACCAGCGTTGAAGGCTGGAAAGGTGTAGTCCACGCCGGCAGCGAATCGCCATTTGGCGGTATCGATCCGGTTACTAGTGAGGTTCTCCAGCTCAATGTATTCCAGCTTTCCCGCCGGAGGATTATACATGATTTCAGTGATGGCACACTGGTGGGCCACGGCAGGGAGGACACCACAGATGAGCGGCAGAAATGATCGAAGGACAGGGTGCATAGACAGGTGGAAAGTGGAATGGTTACGGTGAAGGGAAGCTGCAGCGTAAAGTTGCTTGGCTGGACCTGCTGCGGCGTGAACGGGCATTAAGTCGCATGAGACCATTCACTGCCCATTCTGACCATTAACCACAATTGGCCTCCCAGTGACAAGCACATTCGTTCCCGGACGAGATGTTATATGCTAAATGTGGTGCCAAAGCGGCGATTTGGGCCGGCGTGTTAATATTTGTCATGGGTTCAATAACTTCCGTACTCGAGCGCTCGCCCGCGCGTGAAGACCTCGGATTGCGCTCGCCTTTCTAATTGCCCACGCGCATTTCCAGTCCTATTACTGATTTTCTCATGGTTCGTTTGCTGCTTTTCCTATCGCTTCCGCTATTCATTCTCGACTTCGCCACGAAGGAGTGGATCGTCAGACGTTTCGATCCTCCGGGAGTCGGGGGGCACGAATCGGAAGTTGTGATCGACGGCTGGTTCAACATCGTCAGGGTCCATAATACCGGCATCGCCTTTGGGATGGCGAACGGCACCGAGGGCTCAAATCTACTCTTCGGTGGCGTAGCGGCGGCGGCCCTCGTGCTCATCACCATGCTGTGGCGCAGCAATGCCTTTCCCACCCGGGTCAGCAGGCTAGCGGTGGCATTGCTCATTTCAGGGATATTGGGGAACCTTCTGGACCGGATCACCCGGCATTATGTGGTGGATTTCCTAGACTTTTACTACCGTAAGGGCGGGGTGGAACGCCACTTCGCTGCGTTTAATGTGGCTGATGCCTGCATCTGCGTTTCTGCGGCTCTGCTGTTTTTCTCTGCCTTTCAAAAAACGCCGACCGTTAAACCAGCCGACGCCTGATCCATGAGTGACTCCAGCACCTCTTCCCCTGTTCCCTCGGCGGAAAGCTCGTCCGCGCCCGCCATCGGCATCATTGGCGGCAGCGGACTGTATGATATGGAAGGTCTCACGGACCGGGAGGAAATAGTTCTCGAAACCCCGTGGGGCCTGCCCTCCGATGCAATAATCACCGGCACCTTTGCGGGACGCCGGGTGTGCTTTTTGCCGCGCCACGCCCGGGGCCACCGCATCCTCCCCTCGGAACTGAATCACCGGGCGAATATTTACGCACTCCGGATGCTGGGCGTCAGGTGGATCATCTGTGTGACCGCCGTCGGCAGCCTGCGGGAAGCGTATCAGCCACGGGACATCGTCCTGCCGGATCAGTATTTTGACCGCACCAGCCAGCGGGCCAATAACACATTTTTTGGCGGGGGCATCGTGGCCCACATCGGCTTCAGTGATCCCGTGAGCGCAGGCCTGCGCGGCATCCTGCATGAGGTGTGTTCACGGCAGGGGCGCCGTGTCCACGATGGGGGCACTTATGTTAATATGGACGGCCCCGCTTTTTCCACGCGGGCGGAAAGCGAGACCAACCGTAAACTGGGATTTGATGTGATCGGGATGACGAATCTCCCGGAGGCCAAACTGGCGCGCGAGGCAGAGATCGCGCTCGCCACCCTCGCCATGATCACGGACTATGACTGCTGGAAGATCGAGGACGAACCCGTTAGCGCTCATGCCGTCATCGCGCACCTTTTGGCAAATGCCGCCGCCGCCAAGGCAGTGCTGGCGGAAGCCATTCCCCGCATTCCGGTGCATCCAGATTGGCCGGAACACCGCAGCCTTGATAGTGCGCTAGTGACGGATAAATCCCTCTGGCCGCCTGCCACCGTAGCCAAATTGGAGGCGATCCTCGGACGCTTTCTGGCCTGACCTATTTTCACATGAACCAGGACTTTCCTAAAATTCACTTCTGGCCGAATCTGATGACGGCCGGAAACCTGTTCTGCGGCTTCTGGGCTATGCGGCTGCTGCTCAGGGAACCTGATACGCATCAGGCACAGATGGCTATCGGCCTCATCCTGCTCGCCTGTGTCTTCGACATGCTCGACGGCCGTATCGCCCGGGCAGTAGGCGCGGAATCTCCGTTTGGCCGGGAGTTTGATTCTCTCGCGGACATCGTTTCCTTCGGAGTAGCCCCCTCCCTGCTCATGCACCACGTCGTGCTTGATAAGATGGATACTGAAGGAGCGGGATGGTTCATCGCTTTCATCTACTTGCTTTGCGGGGCGATCCGGCTGGCCCGGTTTAACTGCCTCGCTGCTGCTGCTCAGGGAAAACCCAGCAAGGATTTTTCGGGCTGCCCCATTCCGGCGGCCGCCGGGGTGATCAGCTCCATCACGCTTCTCCTGCTGGATGACAAAGCCGGGAAACTTTTTGAGCTGCCGGGCTGGAAATGGACGCTGCCTGTTCTCATGCTGCTGCTTTCATGGTTGATGGTGAGCACGCGCCCCTATCCCAGCTTCAAGGGGCTCTCATGGAAAACGAAGCGCTCCATTCCCTGGCTCATCGGCGCCTGTCTTGTCATCATGTTGATCATTCAAAAACCCCGGATCATGCCGGCGGTTATTTTCGTAGGCTACCTGCTGTATGGGCTGATCCGCCCATGGGTGAGCCGGAAATGGAGGAGGGAGATAGAAGAGGATCCAGATGAGCCGGAGGAAGATGAGGCGTGAATTCATCAGCCGCCGCGACGCTTCGCTGCTGGGCGGAGATAGATACCGGCGCTCTCCGGTATAATGCGGGGATCGCTGCGAAAAAGGCAGTGGCAGGGGGAAAGGACCGGGTCATCGCAGTGATCAAGGCAGATGGCTACGGCCACGGCCTTCAAGCGGTGGCGCGGGCGCTCGCTGAGCATGTGGCCGTCCTTGCGGTCGCCAGTGTGGCCGAGGCCGGCCAACTCTGCGGGATAGTCCCCGGGGACCGCGTTCTGCTGCTCAGTCCTGCCCTGCCATCCGAGCTGCCTGCCGTCATTGCCGGTAACTTCACGGCATCCCTATCCAATATAGAGGAAGCCCGGGCGCTCCATGCCGCAGCCCTGGCCACTAACCGGAAAGCCCGCGTGAATGCCGTGCTCGACACAGGCATGGGCCGGATGGGAGCCCTGCCGGCAGACGCCGCAGCATTTGTGAGGGAAATCAACTCGCTGGCCGGTCTGGAGCTTATATCGATTTGCAGCCACTACTCCAGTGCTGATGAGGATGCAGCGTTTACCAGCAGCCAGGAAAAGGTATTTCATGAACTCTCCGCCGTCTTGCCGCCAGCCGTCCGCCA
The DNA here is from genome assembly GCA_043769435.1 of Verrucomicrobiota bacterium. Taxonomy (GTDB): domain Bacteria; phylum Verrucomicrobiota; class Verrucomicrobiia; order Verrucomicrobiales; family V1-33; genus JAYVJI01. Next base: position 1,420 of record JAYVJI010000960.1, on the reverse strand, counting down.
CATTGCCAATAGCGCCGCCATCCTCGGACGTTCCATCCCCGCCATGCAGATGGTGCGCGCCGGTCTGATGCTCTACGGCGTCTCACCGCTGCCGCATTTGCAGGCGGAATTGCGGCCCGCCATGGCTTGGAAAACGCGCGTCGGTCTTGTTAGGGAATTGCCCGCCGGATGGGGCGTCAGCTATGGTCGCACCTGTATCCTCACCAGGCCCACCCTCGTCGCCACCCTCACAGCGGGCTATGGCGACGGCTATCCCCGCCATGCTTCCGGCAAGGGTGCCGCTGTGCTGATAGGTGGTAAACGCTGCCCGGTGCTCGGCAGGATCACCATGGACCAGATCATGGTGGATGCTTCCAGCGTGCCCCTCACCGCCCCGGGTGAGGAGGCCGTGCTCCTCGGCTGCCAGGGGGCAGAGCGCATCACGGCTCATGAGCTGGCCGGACTAGCAGATACCATTCCCTGGCACCTTTTCACAGGCATCACCACCCGCACCGTCCGCCTCTACCTGTGACCTCTGCTTCAGTGCACCTGGCAGCGGCGGAAAATTCATATGCCTTTCCCTTTGACCTGCGGCCCGGCGCGGCACAGTCTGCACGCCCTTCGCCCGGATCCGTGATGGCGGGCCTGGCAATCACTTTCGCATCCATGACTTCACTGCACACTATCTCTGTACTCGTCGAAAACAAATTCGGCGTGCTTGCCCGCGTTGCGGGCATGTTCAGCGGTCGGGGCTATAACATCCACACGTTGAATGTCGGCCCCAGCCATGACCCCCAAATCAGCCGCATGACCCTCGTCGTCAGGGAAAAGGAAAATGTCCTCAACCAGATCATCAAACAACTGGATAAGCTGGTGGATGTGATCCAAGTCATCGACTTCAGAGAAGGCGACTATGTTGACCGGGAACTCGTCCTTGTGCAGGTCAAAGTGAACGCCAAAACTAGAGGTGAAGTCATCGACATTTGCCAGCTGTTCCGTGCGCATGTTGTGGATGTCGGCCGCACTGTCGTCACCATCGAGATCACTGGCACCGGCCAAAAGGTCAACAAGTTCATCGCCCTGATCGATCAGTTCGGCATTCTCAATCTGACCCGCACCGGCAAGATAGCCCTCCCCCGCCTAGACGACGCCCCAGCTGATGAAGGCACCTGATTCCCTCTGCTGTTTCTGTCCCTGAACCACTCCGCTGACCCAGTTTTTCCAACATTTCCCACTCTCCACCAATTCACTTATTATGCCAGTTAAAATCTACACAGACAAGGACGCCGACCTCGGCGTATTCAAAGGTAAAACCTGTGCCGTCATCGGCTTTGGTTCACAAGGCCACGCTCATGCGCTCAACTTAAAGGAGAGCGGAGTCAAAGTCATCATCGGACTCTATAAGGGCTCCAACTCCATCGCCGTCGCCAAAGAACTGGGA
>JAYVJI010000959.1:0-4425 GCA_043769435.1 Verrucomicrobiota bacterium | reverse complement strand
CTTGCCCGCCATGGGTATGCCCCGACAATTGCAGTCCCACCGGCGCATCCGGGTCCATGGTCAGCGCCAGATCCGGCTCATGCACCAGAAACAGCGCCTTCATGCCTTTGGGGACATATTTGAGGGCCGCACCCTCCTGGGGATTTCCTGCCCAGACACTCTGCACCCCGCTCACCGCCAGCTCTCCCTGCGCTACTTTGGCGGTGACCGATTCGTTATTCAGAACTCTGATGCCGTGACCCTCCAGCGTCCTCCGATGCGCGCTGAAGCTGCCATTCCACTGGTCGTGATTTCCAAGGCACGCGAAGATGCCACCAGGAGCCCGGAGCCCTCCCATGATCCGCGCGATTTCAGCCATGGCGGAGGCACGGGCCGTGACAAAATCCCCCGTCAGCGCGATGACGTCAGGCTTCAAGGCATTCACCTGATCCATAACCCCGGCCAGGTATTCCTCCTCGAACTTCGGGTCAATATGAAGATCCGTTAGCTGGACCACGCGGCAGGGGGCAGTCAATCCCTCGCCGGGCCACTGGACGGTAGTATAGTCGGTCACAGTGTGATGCCTTTCCCACTTCCCATAAGCGAATGCGGCAACGGCACTGCCCACAGCTGTGAATGCTGAGCGGCGTAAAAACTTCCGCCGGGACGGCGATTTGACATCAGAAGAAGGGAGGGACATCCGCACCCAATACAGCACTGGGGAGACTCCGCCAGATGGAATTTTACGCCGCACCCTGTTCAATTTTTTCAATACATCGATGATGAAGGCCGGCGCATCAAACTCCATCCTTAAATGCCCTAGTCTTTGAATCCTAACACGGTCTGGGGCATGCTAGGCAGCGCCTTGGCCATCAATAAATGCCCGGTGCCACAGCTCGAGGATAACCAGGGACATCACTTGCTTCAGCCAGACGAATTCCCTGGTCTCCATTTTCTTCAGGAGGCGCGAGACTTCCTGATAGTCGAAGTAGCCCCGGGCATTTATCTGGCTCTCGCTGAGAGTGTCGTTCACCAGTGATTTAAACTGCGGATGCTGGTAGAAGAATTCCAGAGGCAGGAAAAACGGTATTTTTGGCCGGTGCCCGGGTTTGTTAGCAGGCATCCCTGCAAAGGCTTGATCGGCAAGGCGGCGCTCAATCCATTTGTCCACGCCTTTTCTAAGCTTCAGGTGAACGGGCATGCGCTGGGCGAGTTCGATGAGCCGGTGATCAAGGAACGGAAGCCGGTATTCCAGGCTGTGGGCCATGGTGTTTTTATCCTGACGAATAAGTGCCCAGTCCTGGAGCCATTCGTCGTATTGGATGCGCAGCAGGCGGTCAAGAAATGGCGCATCCTCTGTGGCTTGCGCTATGGGAGGCGTTTGTCCGCGGCCATTGAAAAAGGAGAGATCGCGCTCCAGAGGAATCCAGTTTTCGTTGGCCTGATGTTTGAGAGCGGGGCTGTAGAGGGCGAGCCTTTCGTCCTCGCTCCAGAGCGTGCGCAGGGCATAGAAGTTCGCCATGAGGTGGCGGCGGCGGTAGCCCTTTAGAAAATCCACGCCACGCTTTTTCCCCTGGCTGCCAAGATCCGCCGGGAAGTGGAAGACCTTATTCAGCAGCGTATGCGGAATCATGTTTACAGCCATGCCGGCCATGCCGGCGAGCGGCCCCAACTTTTGGGCGAGGCTCAGCTTTTTGTGAAAGTCATAGCCGGCGAAACACTCGTCCGCGCCTTCACCGCCGAGGACTACCTTCAGGTCCTGAGAGGCTCCGCTGGCAAGCTTATAAAAAGCGATGATGAGAGCATCGCCGACGGGCCGGTCCATGTGCCACACGATTTTTGGCAGGAGATCAAAATCACCGGGCTCCACATTGATAGTGTGGTGATTGGTACCGAGGAAGCGGGCGGTGTCAGCCGCGTCACGGGTTTCATCAATGGGAGAGTTGAAGCCGATGCTGTAGGTGTTGATCCGGCTGCTGACTTTTGTCATTCCGGCCACGATGAGCGAACTGTCCACTCCGCCGCTGAGATAGGCTCCCACCGGCACATCGCTGCGCATATGGAGCCGGATGCTGTCATCGAAGAGGGCCTCGAATTCATCGAAAAAGGCGTCATCAGACTGGTGCGTGCGTCCATCATGCAGCGGCACGTCCCAGTAGCGCTCGATGGTAAAATTTCCATCTTGGCGGTAGTGCAGGCAGTGCGCTGTCGGCAGGGTGAAGATGCCCTCGAACATGGTGTTAGGTTCCGGCACATTCCGCAGAGTGAGGTAGGCATCAATGGAAGCGACGCGGCAACGGGCGGGGACGTGAACCGATTGGAGAAGGCTCTTGGCTTCGCTGGCAAAGAGGAATCTCCCGTGAGCCGCGTGGTAGTAGAGTGGCTTTTGACCGGTGCGGTCCCGCGCGAGGAAAAACCCACCAGTGGCCCGGTCGTGCAGGCAAAAGGCGAACATGCCATTGAGCCGTTCCAACAGTCCGCGCAGGCCCCATTCTTCAAAGCCGTGCACTAGAACTTCAGTATCGCTGGCCGTCGCAAAAACGTGACCAGCGGAGGTCAGGACTTCACGCAGTTCCCGGTAGTTATAGATTTCCCCATTGAGCACCACGGCCAGATTCCGGGCTTCATTGAAGATGGGCTGCCATCCGCCATCAAGGTCGATGATGCTGAGCCGGCGCATCCCCATAGCGAAGCGCTGTTCCGGCACATGGAGGGAGCCTTCACCATCCGGCCCGCGATGCACCTGCACCCGGGCCATGCGTTCCAAGAGCCCCGCCTCCTCAAACCCGGTGTAACCATAGATCCCGCACATGGTTAGGATTTTGGCAGGGCGCGGATGGCTCCCGTGGAAATGCCGCCGTCCACTAGGAGAGTTTGCCCGGTGACATAGGCGGCCGCATCACTGGCGAGGAACAACAGGGTTCCATCCAGATCTCCTGCGCTTCCCGGGCGGCCCATGGGGATGCGTTCCGTCAGGTATTCCACCCACGCTGTGTCCTCATAAAGAACGGCGTTTTGCGCGGTCTTAAACCAGCCCGGCGCCAAACAATTAACCGTGATGCCGTGAGGCCCCCAGTCAGCGGCTAGGCTCATGGTGAGCTGCTTGATCCCGCCCCGGCTGGCACCATACGGAGCCAGTCCCGCATAGCCTGCCACGCAGGTCACTGAGCCTATCATGATGATGCGCCCATAGCCGCGCTCCGCCATGCCCCGACCTATGGCCTGGGCCAGAAAAAACGAACCGCGCAGGTTGGTATCCAGCACAGTGTTCCAGTCATCCCATGTGACGTCGAAGGCCGGCTTCCGGCGGTTACACCCGGCGTTGTTTACGAGAATGTCAATGCGTCCAAAAGCATTCGCCGCTGCGGCGGCAGCATGGATGGAAGTCTCCTCCCGGACATCAAGCGGCAGCGCGAGGCAACGGCGCCCGAGGCTTTCTATTTCAAACTGTGTGGCTGCCGCATCTTCGGCAGACCGGGCGGTGATGACCAGATCACATCCGGCCCGGGCGAGAGTGAGGGCAAAGCCTTTTCCTAGGCCGCGGCTTGCACCGGAAACGAAGGCGGTTTTTCCTGCCAGTATGGGTTCGCTCATGGAATGTGATGTTCGTTAGGCTGCCGGGGGAACGAGGATGACCTTGATGAGGTCCTCCCTGGCCGCGTGGAGCCGGTGGAACCAATCCGCGCCTTCCTCAAGGGGGCGCACCGCGCTCATCAGCGGGCCGGTTTTGATCCGACCGGCGGCGATTTCCTCCAGCGCAGCAGGATACTCCCCGGCGCTGGCGCACGAGCCAAAAAGTGAAACCTCCCGCGTCACAACGCTCTGCAGGGCGAAGTCTATCTTCGGTGCGAGATTTCCGACGAGGCCGACAGACCCGCCTTTCCTGACGCAATCGATAGCGGTCTGCACACAAGCCGAAATGCCCACGCATTCCATAGCAACATCCACACCCTCACCGCCGGTGCGGGCGAGAATCGCTTCCTTCAGGCCACCTGCTGCGGCCGGGAAAACCTCATCTGCACCCAGCTCCATAGCCGTCTGCAGGCGGCTTTCGCTCAAGTCTGTTGCGTAGACTTTTCTGCACCCGGCGGCTTTGAGCGCCTGAAGCGTGAGCAGGCCGATGATGCCTGCACCGACGACCAATCCAGCCTCACAGGGGCCGCTCATGGCACGCCGGACCGCATGAAGCGCCACGGCCGCCGGCTCTACAAAAACAGCCTGCTCGAAAGTCACCGCCGCCGGCAATTGACAAACCACGCGGCCTGGCACGGCGACATATTGAGCAAAGGCTCCGTGCTGCCGGTAATCCCCGCAACTCACCCCCAGAATCCGTCGGTTTTGACATAGATTTACTTTTCCCTTCAAACAATATGGGCACTCCCCGCAGTAGAGCGTGCTATCAAAAGTCACGCGCTCGCCCGCCAACCAGTTAGCTGCTTTGGGCCC
>JAYVJI010000958.1:0-1977 GCA_043769435.1 Verrucomicrobiota bacterium | reverse complement strand
GGGGGGCAAATCCATAAACAACCGGGCCAGTCCACACGCCGCGCCGTGGAGATCACCCGCGCATTTCCTGCCCCAGCTGGCAGAGTTTTTCGAGCATGGGCTTTGGCAGGTCATCCACCTGGATCACGTGATCGTTCCGGTCCAGAACGCTGAAGGTGGTGCCCATCAGTCCCTCGCGCATTTCTACACTAACGATATTTTTCCACTGATAGTCCATCACGCGGCTGCCGCCCAGACCGTGCCGGATCAGGATCAATCGCTCGTTGGTGACGACTACTGCATCCGGCTTCTGCTTCAGCATTCTGGGCTTTTGATGGGCTACATAGAACATCTCTTCATGGCTGCTGAGGATGGGGCTTATCTGTTGGAACACCTCTGCCACCACGGTGGGATCCTGGCCCTCATCCATGAAGTGCTGGATAGCTTCCTCCACATCAAAAATTTCCTCAAGGGGCCTCCATTCGCCGAGTCCTTCATAAAAGATCAGGTCTTTCCTGGAAATGGAGCCTTGGTTGAGCAGGTCGATCAATTCCCCTTCGCTGAAGGGGCCGTACTGCTGGCTGTCTTTCAATACGAGTACTTCCATAGCGATGATGTTGGTTGCTGGTGATCTGTTGGCTGGTGTGTCACGCGGCTCGCGTGATTACAATGTCATCATGCACTATGAATTGAATGATTGCGAGCAAAATCATAGTTTAGTGTTTAGTGATGATATCCAGGATACCGGGTCGCCGGGCCGATTTCTCCGGCCAATGCTCGACAACCGGATGAGCGGATGAAAATTCTGCTGCGGAGGGGGCGTTTCAGGATGCACTATACTTACTTATGCGTGGCACTATTCAGACCCGTCGACACTTGCTGACCGCCGGCATGTCCGGCATGCTCGGGCTATCCCTGCCGCAGATCCTCAGGGCGGCCAGCCAGTGTGACGCTCCATGGGCATAGACCCGCGTAGTGAAGTGGTAGATGCTCAGGGAAGGCCTATCATGATTTCTAGCGGAAAACCCATCATGGAAATCATCGCCTGAGGCCTCAGGTTCCTGAGTTTCCCGGGATGATCATTGCCCCTCCACGATGGATTGGGCCAACGCAGCGGCCACGGCATCGAATACTTTGGAGCGGTTCCCCTTCAAAATGGCCGCCTCCACCGCAGGATTGTCCATGAATTCCACTTCCAGAAAGCAAGCAGTGATGGGTGATTTCATTTGCGCCCGGAGCTGATGGAATAGGTTCGAACCCATCCCTCCGTGAAGTTCATGATCATCACCGGTCGGGAGTGCCCTAGAGGCTGGCAACCACGTGCGGATGGCCTGATTGGCAGCCTTCGTTAGGCGCGAGGCAAAGGCCACATCTGTCTGATAATGAGGATTCCGGCTCTTCATTTGGACGATGCCAAGCGTGCCGCTGGCTTTAGCCGACCGGGCGGGAACTGCGTTGAAGTGGATGCTCACGAAAATGAGGGCGCCCTGATCAGCTGCCACCTTCGCACGCGCTGCAAAATCAGGGTTCACATCGCCCGTCCGCGTCGGAATGGCCCGCAGTCCCGCTTTCCTCGCCGCAGGCAGGCTGTTGAGGCAGCCTATGACCTTCTGCGCCAGCTCCAGAGTGAGATCCTTTTCCAGCAGGCCACCCGGCGACCGTGCATTATTGGGACTACTCAGGGTCCTCGCTTTTTGCGAGCCGGATGGCTTGCTGCCTCCGTGTCCCGCATCAATCACCACGATGCGTTCCCCGCTCCGGACAATTGAAACAAACAAGAGCAAACAGAAGGCTATATTGGCTATTTGGGTAAGCATCTTTTACTGATACGGCACTACCATGCCTTATCAAGCTCTCACTTGCCGGGTAAGAAACAATTTCAAATTAAATAAATTAAATCTGGATTTTTCCAGCTCGCTGGCTTAAAACTGAGGCGCGCCACAAAATAATCCTATGCCTTTACCCTGTCCCCTCAAATGAAAAGAAATGTTACGCGTT
>JAYVJI010000957.1:0-2462 GCA_043769435.1 Verrucomicrobiota bacterium | reverse complement strand
CGATCCCGTCTCCATGGGGGATAGTCCGGTGTGTGCTTGCGGGTGTGATCTCACCATGCTCCAGCCTGTGCTGGAGGGAGCAGCAGCGGCCCTCAAAATGAGTATTCTGGAAATGAAGTCAGGCGAGTATTCGGAGGCCATGGAGTTCGCCTACGAATCATGGGGTCTCTTGAAATCGCACGAGGCCAGTGCCGCCGGGCTCATCGCCGCCATGTCCATGAAGGACCCCATCGAAATCACCCGCTGGCTGCGTCGCAGAGCGCTCCCCCTAGCTTGGCCAGTGGGAGATGGATAGAGGGGCAGAGCACATGGCCGCGGCTGCTCCCGTTCATGCACCGTGAACTTACCTGCGAAGTATCTGGCCAAAAAAGGTGGCCTTTCTCACGGTGCCGGCCTCCACTTTACGCTTCGTCTCCACGCCCCGGCGGGCAGCGAGAGCCGCCGGATTCCGGGCCGGTGCAGGGATGGGCGACGTCCCGGGTTTTGTGATTTGTAATGGCGCGTGGCTCAGCTGGGTCTGACCGGGCGCGATGGAGGTTATAAATCCAGGCCCGGACAGCCGCGGGGTCTGCCGGACACCTGCCAGCGGCGAAGGGTTGGCTCCGTCGTCGGGATTGATCACCGGACCCTCTTGGCGGAAATTTCCCTGCACGATCAACCGCTGCGTGCTGATCACAGAACGGTCTCCATCACGCAGTTCATGACTCACCTGCGGGGCCGTCAGCTGGATGGTGTTCGCCGGGCCGGAAGCCAGCAGGCGGCCCGCGTTTCGCATGAACCCATCACTCAAAATCTGCACCTGGCGCGCCGCGATGGTCCCCTCCTGATTGACCAACCCCTGACCGGCAGCGCTGCGTTCCAGGGTAAAGCCCTGATCCAGTTGGCCGGTGACCGTTCCTCCGGCAGCCACCACCTGCACCCGGCCCAGCGGTGCTTCTATGCGCGCCGTGATGCCCGTGCGGACGGTGCTGCCCATGATGGTCACACTGCCGCCACTTGTCGCCAGCACCTGACCGTCGATACTAACAAGCCCGGTCCCGGTTTTACGGAATGCAGCAGGGCCGCCGCTCAGCAGCGCACTATCATTCACCGCAGCAAGGCCACTCAGCAAAATCTGCGGTGCCTGAATCCTGCCCGTGGATCCTAACTGAATCCCCGAGGGACTGATCAGATAGAACGGGCCATCCGCGGTGATGCTGCCTTGGATAAGCGCTGGCAGCGCACCGCGCACTAAATTGAGCGAGGCATGAGAACCGCCGGACGACACATAGCGCAGCGACTCGCCAGAGTTCACATGGAATCGCTGCCACTCGATCCTAGCCGGACCGGAAAGCATAACCGTGGTGGTCCCGCCAGCCTCATTGACCTCCACGCCGTTCACGCCCGGATGGATAACCACCTGAGCAGACACCAGACCCGCGCTGGCCATGAGCAGAGTCAGCCACAAAGGAGGAAAGGACATTTTCATGGAGATAATAATCGCATTTCTTTTTGCTTCCGGGCAAGATTATTCACAAATTAATCCCTCCCTGCGCGATCAATGCCATTTTCAATGCCATTTACGCCATCTATTCTCTGACCCATGCCGCCCAAATCCGAGTGGATCTCCCAGCTCTGGCCCATTGTCTGTGCCAGAGCGCGCAGACCCGTGGCCGGCGTGGAGCTGCCGGCAGCAGGGGCCGGCGAGGTGGCGGCATGCGTTTTTGAAGACTTTCTCGATGCCTTTCCCCGGGACCCCGGCAGCCAGGAAACCGTGCAACACTGGCTGACATCGCGGGTAGCTCCCGCAGCCCTCACCACCGTGGCCAACCTCCGCCGGGAAACCCGGAACTGGAATGCCGCCAGAGATCCCCGGCGCTGCTACTGGCAGGAAAATCCGGACTTTGATGAACTGCGCCGCCGTGGCCAGGAGGGCGAATTGAAGTCCCGCCAGTGGTCGCTGGTGGAGCCGGTGTTCTGGCAGCGCACTATGCCCGCGCTCCGGAGGATCGGCGTTTCCGAAGACGACGCCCGAGATGTTTTCATGGAAACTCTCGCTGAACTGACCCAGGCTCGGACAGATGCCGGCCCCCTGGAACGGATGCTCGTCTTTGAGGAACTGCCTCGCTTCTTTGATGTCATGGTCGAGCGCCGCGGCATCTCATGGCTGCGCAAGGTCTCGGCCCGGAAACGCACACCGGTACATCCATTCCTAACAGAACGCCTGGATGCTCCGGACAGCTCCGTAGCCCGTTCCTTGGCTGATCCGGCATCGCTTCCCGGCCCGGAAGGCCAGCCATGGGCGAATGCGGGATTCGACCGGATTCAGTCCGCCTGCCGCTCCGCCCTGACAGATTTTGAGTGGCACCTGCTGGAAGCGCTCTTCGTTGAAGGAACCGAAACCCGCATCAGCATGGCGGGAGACCCGTGGGTCCTTGAACATCTGGGCATCGCCCCGGAGGCATCGGAATCGAAACGCCGCC
>JAYVJI010000956.1:0-4415 GCA_043769435.1 Verrucomicrobiota bacterium | reverse complement strand
TGCGCCAGACTTCCTTGCCGTCCTTGATGTCGAAAGCCGCCAGCCACGACTGCTTTTCCACACCACACTGAACGAAGACCCTGCCGCCTTGAATGACCGGGGAGGAAGCATAGCCCCAACTGTCCTCAGGCGCACGATAGTAGCCCCTCGCCACGTCCCATTTCACAGGCGGCGTGCCCTGGCCGCTGCCGCTGGCATTGTCACCGCGAAACTGCGGCCACCACGCGGGACCAGCAGCACTGACGGCACCAGCACCTATGAGAGGGAGCAGGAGCGCGAAGCGGCGGAGATTCATCACTTTCATGGCAATGGCAGATGGTTCAGGATAACAGGTTGCATTGAGCCTAGGCATTCTTAATGATTTCCACCAGTCATGGTCAATGAATCTTTGCAGTTTCGTGCCTGTTTTACTGAGCAGGACACCCACCCGACTGGGCTAATGCTGGAAAATTAGCAAAAACCCATTAAATTTTGAACAAAGTCTCGACAAGCAACGTCTGGAGAGGGTAACTTAACTGCAAATTTATGATAACTCACCCTGCACGACCCATCATCCGCTGGCCCCGCATGGCACGGAATGTGCGGCATGTTGAGACAGAGGCTGGTGCGGCTGGCGCTGTATCCGTGGCACTCCCTGCCAGTATGAATAATTCCTTAGCCCGCCACGCATCCGCAAATTCAGCATTTCCCCTGGCCACTTCAAAAACATCCCCCCAGGCTGGAACCCGTTCCGGCAACAGCCGAGCCATCATGTCCCCAGCCTCAGCAGCATCAGCAGAAACAGCAAATAAAGCCAGCCTCGTAAATACGACGGACGGGAGTTTGACGCCGCTGCCAGAAATAGCCATATTTGGCCGCAAATCCGACAGCACGATGTGCCTTCCGGACAACCGGGTGAGCCGCAGGCACGCCATGATCCGCCGACAGGAAGAAGGGCAATACTGGTACTACGATCTCGGCAGCTTCAACGGCAGTTACCTCAATGATGAGCGCGTGACGACGGTCAGGCAGCTCGAAGACGGTGACATCATCCGGATCTGCGACTTCGAGTTTCGCTTTGAACTGAACAAGCCCGGCCATGGAGAAAGAGAAAATACGGCCGATGTTCAACTCCTGCCCATGATCATACTGGTGAGCGACATCAAGGGCTTTACCCGGCTCTCTGAGATCATCCCTGCGGACGATCTGGCTCAGGCCATCGGCAGTTGGTACGGTTACTGCGACCAGATTCTGGCCGAGCACGGAGCTGCCATCGATAAATTCATCGGTGATGCGGTGCTGGCCTACTGGACGGATACCAGTGCCAATGCCCGGGCGTGGGCCCTCAGCGCGGCCAAATACCTGCGGGAAAGCTGCGACCTGATCCAAAGGGAAATGAAATCCACCTTCGAGCGCTACGGCGTCAGCTTCAGCAGTGGCGTGGCTCTGCATATGGGGGAAGTCGCCTGGGGCCAGGTCGGCCAGGGCGGGCTCACCATGCTGGGGGATGCCGTGAACACTACCTTCCGCATACAAGCGCTCACCCGGAATCTTGGCAGCGATGTCCTTGTCAGCTCGGAATTCCTGGACGGTTATCAAGACGGCGAAAACCACGTCCGTCCGCTCGGCACTCATGCGCTCAAAGGCCGCGTGGCCCCGGTGGATCTTTATGCGGTGCAGAGCGCACCGGAGTTGTTTGTCCGCTAAGGCATCACCCGCTAAGGCATCACCCATGGCGGCCAAAAAACGCGAAAGCCTCATCGGGTTGCTCCTGACCGCAGTGCTTTGCGCTGGCTTTCTGTGGTGGTGGTTCCGCCCTGCACCGGTCCGGGAAGTGTGGGACTCTCAGACAGCCAGACAACTAGTGCAGCGTGCCGTAGCAGAGCCCCGCCCGGATACCGGAGGCACGGTCCTGGACCTAGACCTCATGGAGGTGGCCATTCTCCAGTGCAGCATCGAGATGCTGGATGAGGCCTTAGTCACCGCTGGTCATATCGTGGACCCCGTTGTGCGCCGTGTCGCTGCCACCTACATGGCTAGAGCATGGTTCAATTTCGACCCTTCAGACTTCGGGCAGGCCCTGCGTATGGAGCAACTCCTCCCGGAAGGCGAACGCGGTGCTTTCCGCTCAGGTGTGCTCGAACAGTTTGCCAAACTGGGCTTCATAGAGGAAGGGCTCAAGGCGGCCCAAAGCCCGGCACAACGCGCCAGACTGGGCCGCATCCTGGCAGAGACCGGAGGCACCGAGCCAGCCCGGGAGATCCTGAAATCACTCTCCGTATCGCCCGACCCGGCACTCGCTGAAGACCTAGCCGGACTGCGCGTCCACCTCGCGCTAACAGATGGACCGGACGAGGCGATCCAGGCGATAACCGCGCTCCCCCCGGATACGCAAAAGCCCCTGTGGCTCGAACTCTTCAGGCTGATGTTTGGCCGGGGAGCAACTGCTGCTGCCGACCTGCGCGCAGTGGTGGCGGCCGTGCCCGATGAGGCCCAGCGCTGGCAATTGGCCCGGGAATCTCTGGAGTCCAATATCCCGCTGAAACAGGCAGCGGATGTCGTGGCGTATTACCAATCCGTTGCCGACGCGGCGCAAACCCCGGAGGCGCAGTTCTCAGCGCTCCTGGAATTAGCCCATGCCCAAAAAGCATCGGAAAATGCGCTGGTGAATTCCAAGCCGCTGGACCAAAGCAGACCGGAATCTCCGCCCGAGGCTGCATCCCTCAAGGCCGCCCGCGACATCGCAGCAAAAACTCCCGTGGCGGGCCTGCGCTGTCAACGCTTTCTGGAACTGGCGTCGAGGTATTCCGAAAGCATTTTCCTCACCGATGCCCTCGGCTGCCTGACCAGTGCACGGCAAGCTGCCGCCTCCATAACAAATCCCCCTGACAAGGCCGCAGCGCTCATCGCCTGCGCCGCCATCCTTCGCCTGCAGGGCCAGCCCGATGACTCCCGCGCCGCTGCGGAGGGCGCATGGCAGCTGGTCAAAAGCGGCGCCAATACACCGCCGTCTGTGCTCACCGCCGTCGCAGAGGATGCGGTCCGCACCGGCGACTGGCCGCGCAGCCTGATGCTGATTGACCTCATCACCCAACCGGGCGAACGGACACAGGCACTGGAAAAGATCGTCGCCGCAGCTGCGGAACATGCGCTTTCCTACAACCCTGCTGACCCACCGCCCCGCGGTCACCCGGTGGACGCCATTCGCGATGCAGCCCCGGCCCATGAAGCAGCGGCCGCCGCCCTCGCTCAGGAACAACCCGCGGGCCTTCCCCGCGCCCGCGCATGGCTGGCCCTAGCTCGGGGCGTCCTCACCGGAAAAGGTATGCCTAACGGATCCATCCCGGATGCGGAGCCCCCGCTTGCTCCGGAGGACACATTGATTCAGGCACCGGAAGAACCGCGCTGACCGGGGAGGGGGAACACCTGCCGGTTCTCCAGCCCCCCTTCCCTCCCTTCATCAAGGCCCGCAATTGCGTTTGTCAAAGCGCCCCCGCAGCTCCTTACCATGCACCATGCTTCCCTCCCGTTTTCTCTCAGCGATCCTCCTTCTCAGCGCCGTGCCTGTCCATGCAGAGGGCACATGGAATCAATTTCGCGGCCCTTCCGGAAATGGCCATGCAGAGGCATCCGGGCTGCCCGTGGAATGGAGCGCGGACTCTAACATCCTCTGGAAAACACTTATCCCTAACAAAGGATGGTCCACCCCGCTCATCCATAAAAACCAAGTCTGGCTCACCTCCGCTACCCCTGACGGCCATGACTTTTTCGTCCACTGCCTTGATCAGGCCACCGGCAAACTCCAGCATGAGTCAAAACTACTCCACAGCGAGACTCCGGAGTCGTTAGGAAACGACCTGAACAGCTACGCTTCGCCCACCGGTGTCATCGAAGACGGGCGCGTTTACTTGCACTTTGGCAGCTACGGCACCGTGTGTCTGGACACCCTCACTTTCAAGGAAATCTGGCGCCGCACAGACCTGCCCTGCCGCCATTACCGGGGCCCTGGTTCCTCATTGCTCGACTGGAAAGACACCATCATCCTAACCATGGACGGGGTCGATGTTCAATACCTCTGCGCCCTCGATAAAAAATCTGGCGCCACCCGCTGGAAGACCGACCGGGCCACGGACTTCGATGACCTCGGGCCTGACGGCAAACCCGTCCTCGAAGGCGATTACCGCAAAGCCTACAGCACCCCGGTGCTCAGTTCCCCCGGGGGGAAAAACCAGCTCGTGAGCAGTGGTTCCAAGGCCACCGTGAGCTACGATCCCGACACCGGAAAAGAACTCTGGCGCGTGACCTACAAGGGATTTTCCAATGCATCCCTGCCTGCCTGGCATGACGGCACAGTGGCCATCAATACCGGCCACGGCAAAGCCATGTTGCGCGCCTACGACATCACTGCCACCAGCACCGGAGACATCACCTCCACC
>JAYVJI010000955.1:0-2478 GCA_043769435.1 Verrucomicrobiota bacterium | reverse complement strand
GGTTGCTGCCCTCCAGCAGGCATTGACCAGGATAAACGACCGCAGTTTCCAGCGTCGGCATGTTAGGAGATGGCAGCACCCATGGCAAGCCGGTGGCCTCAAAATAATGGCTGCGGCGCAATCCCTCACAGGCGATCACCTGCAGGTCTCCGTCATCCAGTTTCAACTCATGCTGGTAAAGCATAGCCAGCTCTCCGATGGTGAGCCCGTGCCGGATGGCGGTGTCATGGCAGCCGACGAAGCTCTCAAACCCGGGACGGAGCGCGGGGCCTTCGATCTCCAGACCTCCCAGCGGGTTTGGCCTGTCGAGTACGATGACCTTGATCCCCAGAGGCAGGGCGGCCTGCAGGCAATACTTCATGGTCGCCTGAAACGTATAGTAGCGGCTGCCAATGTCCTGCAGATCAATGACCAGAACGTCTAGATCCTTCAACTGCTCCGGCCGGGGACGGAGGCTGGCTGCAGAGTCGCCGTAGAGACTGTAAACATGCAGCCCCGGATGCTTTTGCGACTCCTGGGATGAGACCGAGATCAAATCCTGAGCCTGGCCCAGGAGTCCGTGTTCCGGGCCGAAGATCGCGGCCAGGGTGAAGCCGGGAGCGCTGGCGAAAAGATCGATGGCGTGACGTAACTGCGCGTCCACCGAGGCCGGGTGGCAGACCAGCCCGACACGTTTCCCTGCCAGCGGCGCGAATCTCTGGGCGGCGAGAATATCCAGACCTGTTTTTACCATGGCCATACAAGTGAGCGGTCTGAGCGGTCGTGGACAGCAGCGCCTACCTAGTCCCTGCGGAACCCAGCAATCTCAAACCTCAGCGGGTCCGAGGATGGCTCGGGGTATGTGAAGACCTTGTTCTCATAGTTCCGCAGGATAGTCAGGCCATCATCCCGGTGGAGCAGGTATTCCGGATTGATAGGAACCTTTCCGCCGCCGCCGGGAGCATCAATAACAAACTGCGGCACAGCATAGCCAGTGGTGTGGCCACGCAGGTTCTCGATGATTTCGATCCCCTTGGATACACTGGTGCGCAGATGGCTGGAGCCCTGGATGAGGTCGCATTGATACAGATAGTAGGGTCTTACACGGCAGCGCAGCAGTTTCTGAACGAGTGTTTTGTAGACCGCCGGATCATCATTCACTCCCCGCAGGAGCACGCTTTGATTTCCCAAGGGAATGCCGTGATTGGCGAGGCGCTCGAGTGCTTCTTTCACCTCGATGGTTAGTTCCCGCGGATGATTGACGTGGACACTCATCCAGAGGGGATGATATTTTGCCAGCATGGCGCAGAGGGCCGGAGTGATGCGCTGAGGCAGAAAAATGGGGACCCGCGTTCCTATTCGTAGGAACTCAATGTGAGGGATGGCCCGCAGCCGGCTGAGGATGGATTCCAGTTTCTTGTCGGAAAGCAGAAGGGCATCGCCGCCTGAAAGCAGGACGTCACGGATTTCCGTGTGTTGTTCCAGGTAACGGAAAGCGGCCTCGAATTCAGTGTGCAGTTCCTGCTCCCCCACGCCGCTGACCACCCGGCTCCTAGTGCAGTACCGGCAGTAGGAAGCACAACGGTCAGTGACGAGGAACAGGACGCGGTCCGGATACCGGTGAACGAGCCCGGGCACGGGCATGTGGCTGTCCTCGCCGCATGGGTCGGACATTTCCTCCTCGTTTTCCCATGTCTCCTCGATCCGGGGGATGACCTGCCGGCGAATGGGACAGTCCGGATCTGTCGGGTGGATGAGGTTGAAAAAATGAGGCGTGATGGCCATGGCCAGCTTATTTCCTGACAGCAGGACTCCTGAGCGCTCCTCTTCTGTTAGAACGAGATGTTCTTCCAGCTGGCGGAGAGAATTCACCCGGTGGCGTAGTTGCCATGACCAGGAGTTCCATTCTTCAGGAGAAACCTGCGCGCTCTCCCAGTAGCCAGGGGCGTGGGATTTAAAAGTGCGGTCGTCCTGGGTGCTGAGGAGAGAGATAGCCATTTCTATGTGGTAGGAGGTAGTAGCGGATTATGAGTGGTGCTGCTGATGTCAATCCGGCGTATGCTGGATTTTAGATGACACCCATAAACGATTCCTGCCCGCCTGGGGCTGTAAAATTGACCTGATTTTCTAAGTCCGGCTGGGCACTGGCTGGTTGCTGCTTGATCCGCAGCGTCCCGCCTAATCTGACGACTATTTCCGAATTTTTCCAATTCCCCAGTTCCCGGGGCGGACTGCTTTCAAGCCAGCGCCGGATAATCGATATAGCCGACCGGACCCGGAGACTAAAAAGTGGCAGGATCAGCTGCCGCCAGCGCCGCACCGCTGCGCAGCCGTTCGACCAGATCCGGATTGCTGATATACGACCGGCCAAAGGCGAGGGCCTCAAACGTTCCTCCGGCCCATCGCCCGGTTGGACCTTGCGGCTGTCGGTTGTGAGCGTGCCCGTGACCCACGCGCGCAACCAGCGCGCGGCGGCTTCGGGGGATTTGAGCGCAGTGA
>JAYVJI010000954.1:0-2686 GCA_043769435.1 Verrucomicrobiota bacterium | reverse complement strand
GCGGCGCGGGGCTGAGGCTGTGTTGATGGGCAGTCGGAATTGTCCCGCTGTGGCCTCTATTCCGATGCCACTGAGTTCGGTAAATCCGGTTAGGTTTTGTGAGGAGTTGAAACCAATTTCCACAAAGCGGGAGTAGACGGCAGGCCAATCAACCTGCAGGAAACGGTCGTCCGGGCCACCTCCGGGGGACATACGGAAGTTGCTCAACTCCAACGCAATGGCCGGGCCCGCAGGGGAACTGGCGGGATCGGTGGGGACGGTGCCGGCGAAGTATTCCTGACCGAGGCTGTAGATGGAGCCATCGCGACGGTCCTGACGGGTATTCACGAGGCTCCCAAAATGCCGGCGTTCCCAGGCGTCACCCAGAAGATCCCCATCCGTGTCCACCACGGCTGGGAATGGGCTCATGATCCACTCGCAGCGCAGGACCTCCATGCTGGGCGAGCCGCCCACCGTGGGGGTGTCAGTATATCCGGTCACGATGACTTCATCATTGATCTGCGGCAAATTGAAGAAGCTATCCAAAAAGGGAAATCCGATTTCGGTGATCAGAGCCAGCTGGGAATTGTTCCCGGGATTGGTCAGGAGCCAGGGGCTCGTGCCATTGGCCGCGGTGCGTCGCAGTGTCAGGGTCTGGATTGGCCGCACGGGCGTGTTGTTGCGCAGGGTTTGCAGCTCGTTCCATGTGGTGGCCAGTTGTGGATTTGTAGCAGAAACAGCGGACCGGAAGGCCGCGGGGATGACACCGGTGCGGACATACTGACGCAGGGCATCCAGCGGCGCATCCGAAGTTTCCGCTGGACTGGCAGCATAAATCTCGCGGGCAGTACGCTCGGCCCGGGATTTGGTGGTGATCGCCAGCGTATCAATATGGCGCAGGACATTGAGCATCCGGTAGCGGCTGGAGGAAAGGTTTCCCGTATCTGCCTGGCGCAGTAATGCCGCATCGCCGCGGCCGTGCGTGCGCTCATCTAGATCGCGAGCCCGGTCGGCTGTCAGGCTGCTGCGTTGCAGGGGATCCCCCCCAAGGATGGGACTGAAGGCGATGAAAGAAATCTCTTCCAACATAAGCGCCCGCAGGGTACTCTCCGGAGTGATGGTGACGCTCAGATAGGGTCTGGCGGTGATACTGGTGGCGGCTTGATATTGAGTGATCCAGGAGTTCGCGCTGCGGGGGCCGGTGGCGGAGACTCCCCAAGCGGGATCATCCTGGATACCGCCCCACGTGCTGCTGACCACTTGTGGGGCGGTGGATTCTGCGGCATTTTGTATCGGAAAATCCGGGGAGCCCTCGCGAAAGTTTGAGCCGCCCCATGACCACGTCTCATTGATGACGATGCCACCGTTAGTGGTGCCGTAGCTCCATGCCTCCTGCGGCAGTGCGGGTATCACCGCCAGCATTTCTCTGCCCCGCAATGGCGCGCCACTGATGCGGGGAATCACCTCAAAATGAGGGAGGGTGCGCACGATGGCAAAGCCGGTTTCCGGGGAAAGGTCACGGAGAGCCAGCCGAGCCGCCCCGCCGGTGGCGACCAGCCCAGTGCCCAGCAATCCATGCGCGGGATCATAGGCGTCCACCCGGGTGCCGGCAGCCACGGTGCCATCCGCCGCACCGCCGACGAGTCGCGGCTGGGGAATGATGTCGACTAATGGCGAAGCGGTGGGAGAGGGCTGAGCTGTTGGCTTGCTGCTTCCAAGGCTAGGGTTGGTACCGGCCCGGAGTTCGCTGAGGTCGGAAAACCCATCCCCATCGCTATCACTTCCCGCGGCTGGATTGAGGCCTCTGGCGATTTCCACAAAATCGGGAACCCCATCGCCATCCTGATCCTGCCGCGCTGGTGGCAGGGTGAAAGAGTAGGCAGCCCGCTGCACTGGGCCGGCACTGGTCGAGTTTATGGCATAGAATTCCACAGTGGCACTGGTGGTCAGCCATGGCGGGGAGGCTGGAAGCCAAGCCTGGAATGCTGCGGTCGCGGCAGTCCGGTAAAACACGCTGGAGCCCGCATTGATCCCGCTGAAGGACAGCTGGATAGCATGATCGTATCCACCGGGGGCCGGTGAGATTGTTACGCTATCAGGCATGGAGCCGAGAGTGGACTCGAAGGTGAACAACGAGAACTGGGGATGGAGTTGATTGGCAGCTGAGGCGGGGGCGCTGGCAGTGAGCGTGCCGACATTCACGGCAGCGCTGGCGCCGATGCCCTGACTGGCGCTAACAAAGTTCGCCGTTTGTCCCGTCACACTGAAGGGCGCCACGCTCGGAACACTGATGCCAGTAGACCAGTCAGAGGATCGATAGCTGCGCAGCAGATCAGGATTCACGGTGCGGAAGAGCGGGCCGGAAAGGATAAAAAGGTTGGCGTAAACATCGAAAACATTCAGCGCGGGGAGAATGACCGTGGGCCCTTGGACCCAGCCGGCTCCGGTGTTCGAGAAGGGCACCATGGAAGTCGGCGACAGGCCGGCGGCAGGTGCGTAGAGCAAGCGAAAGGCATTTCCTGACATGGGCAGCATACCAGCGAGGACACCTGCGGGAGCAGACACCACCAGCGGCACTGCGGCACTGAAACCAGTGGCTGTGCCATAGCCGTAAAAGGAAAGGGTGCCATCCGCGAGGCGCACCAGCAGCCGCCCGCCACCAGGGGAGTTGACGGGAACTAGTTCCTCCACGGCGGACGGCAGAATC
>JAYVJI010000953.1:0-4202 GCA_043769435.1 Verrucomicrobiota bacterium | reverse complement strand
TCAGGGCCGCATTCCTCCCCTTCAGGGCTGCTGATTCTTTTGGGGTGGCTTACCCAGGGCGGCACTCGTTTGCCCTGGGCTATCTCATTTCGTCCCGTTGGGACTTTCTAAGCGAACAAGAGTCGGTTTGCTCGACTGGTGTCGAAACTGGGCGATTTAATGAGATCTGAAAATGGGTTGGGCCAAAATCCTCACTTTGGCTTGAAGCGCAAGGCTTTGAGCATCAAGTAGCAATCATCCATCCAAGGGGTTTATCGCTGAGCGATGGAGAAATGCGCATCCACAACGGCTTGGCGACAAGACAAGGTTTCCATTTTCCCTTTTAGCGAGGACCCCGCGCCCGTTTGGGTGTGGGATAAGGAGTAACTCGTGAAGAATCGAGCCGTTGGTAATAAGATGTTTACACGCGAGTTAGTCAGGCAGGAGGGTTATTTGGTTAGGGCGGCTGCAGTGCCGGCGGGGCGGTTGGCCGTGCCTTTTGTCTTCGTCAGGTTGTCCCCCAGTTCCGTGCGCCACGTCGCGGCCAGAGCGGTCAGGCGCTGGACCTCTTCTGGATGCGCGGAGGCCAAGTTGGTTAGTTCTCCGGGCTCCGCCTCCAGATCATAGAGTTCTGCGGCAGTGGTTTGTTCCATCCGGTACTTGCCGGGGATGCCGCCGGTAGCGCGGGGTGCCTTGCCCATGGTGCGCCATGTGTGTGGCAGGATGAGTTTCCAGCGCGGGGAAATGATGGCCTGCAGTTCATTGGCGGCATAGTAGATGGGGATGGCCTGATGGGGGGGAGGGGCGTCGCCCTTCATGTTAGGCAGAATATTCACGCCATCGATTTTAGTAGCGGGCAGCGCCCTGCCAGCCATGGCGGCGAAGGTGGGCAGGAGATCCACAGTGGACAGCGGAGCGGAGCAGGAAGTCCCGGGCGGGATGACTCCCACCCAGCGCATGAGACAGGGCACCCGCACCCCACCGTCCCATGATGTGCCCTTTCCTTCGCGGAGAGGTCCGGCACTGCCGGCGTGATCCCCATAGCTGAGCCACGGACCATTGTCGGATGTGAAAATCACAAGTGTGCGTTCATCCAGACCGTTCCGGGAAAGCGCATCCATGATCCGGCCGACGCTCCAATCCAGTTCCATAATGACGTCGCCGTAGAGCCCGGCTCCAGACTTACCGCGGTGTCGGTCGCTGACATGCAGGGGAACGTGGGGCTGCGGGTGAGGCACGTAGAGGAAAAATGGCCGCTCTTTATTTCGCTCAATAAAGCTGACGGCGTGCTCAGTGATCTCAGTCGTCAGCGACGTCTGATCATCGAGGGTGCGGAGGATTTCATTTCCCTGGATGAGGGGCAGCGGCGGGAATTTGCTGAGAGTTTCAGGATGGCGGGGCCACATGTCACCGGAATAGGGGATGCCGAAGTAGTCATCAAAGCCCTGTTGGAGCGGGAGAAACGGCACGGGCCGACCGAGGTGCCACTTCCCGTAGATGGCCGTGGCGTAACCGCCGGTCCGCAGCAGGTCCGCGATAGTAGTTTCCCCCGGTTCCAAGCCTTGGGTGGCGGCGGGGCCCAGGGCTCCATGGATGCCTACCCGGGAGTGAAAGCAGCCCGTCATGAGGGCTGCCCGGCTGGCTGAGCACACGGCAGAGCTAACGTAGAAGCGGCTGAACTTCCGGCCCTGTGCAGCCATGCGATCGAGGTGAGGGGTGTAGCGGATTCCCTCTTGGAAAGGGCCGGTGTCCGCATACCCGAGGTCATCACAGAAGATGAGGATCACATTTGGCGCAGGTGCCGCGAATCCGCTGAGGCTGAGCAGGATGGTGAGGAAGAGGGAGAGTCGCATCCGGCTTCAGTGTGGGGGCAACGGGATATTGCAAAGGAAAGGACGGACCGGCGGCACGGTATTGACAGGAGTGTCAGGGGCGCGATGAAGCCAGCTCACCGGTGGCTTGGCCCCGGACATCCTGACGCTACTTTTCCATGGAATCACCCGCTCCCGCACACCCGTCCGTTCTACACGGCGCAGGGCACTTCACGGTCTCACGTCCTGTGCTCTATGCTATTTTTTTTCTCAGCGGAGTCTCCGCGCTGCTCTACCAGCTGGTGTGGCAGCGCTCGCTGCTCACTATCTTCGGGAGCAATGTGGAAAGCGTGGCGGTAGTGGTCAGCTCTTTCATGGTCGGGCTGGGCATCGGCAGCATCTTCGGTGGCTGGCTCAGTGAAAAGCCCGGGCTGCCCTTGCTGCTGGCCTTCAGCATCGCAGAGGCCATCATCGGCGGCTACGGACTGATGTCGCTGGATATTTTTCACACGGCAGGCCAAGCGCTGAGCGGGGGCAGTTTGCTCCAGACGGGTGCCGCCTGTTTTGGGCTGCTGCTTGTGCCGACACTATTCATGGGCTGCACGCTGCCGCTGCTGGTCACCCACCACGTGAAGGCCGCAGGGAATGTGGGCGAGAGTGTGAGCTGGCTTTATTTTGTGAACACCCTGGGAGCAGCTGGCGGATGCATCGTCGCAGCAGTTTGTTCCTTCAGGTTCCTAGGGATGCACGGCACGGTGGTTCTGGGTGCTTGTCTCAATGGGATCGCTGCCGCTCTCATGTTTTTTAATTGGTATAAAGAAAACCGCTCCCGATGACATTCCGCGCCGCTCTTATTCTTGTCTTTCTCACGGGCTTCAGCGCGCTGAGCTTGGAGTTGTTATGGGCCAGGGTTTACTATTTTCTGAGTGCCTCGCGGGCCTATGCATTCGCGGCTATGCTGTGCTTCTACCTGCTGGGCCTAGCGCTGGGCAGTCTGTGGAGCATGAAGCTCCAGCGGCGTCTGGAAAAGGAAAACGGGGAGGCTCAATCCGCCGGCGTGGCCCGCATCGTCTTATGGGCCAGCATCGCCGGCTTCATGCTGACCCCGCTCGTTTCTTGGATCGCCTCGCTGCGCATCTTTTTTCAAGACAGCCACGTCTACACCTACACCTACCCGCTGGTCGCTGCGGCCTCGGCTCTTATGGGCATCATCCTGCCCATGATCTGCCACTTTGCCGTGCCGCCTGATGCGAAGGTGGGCCGCCGCCTGTCATGGCTCTATCTGGCAAACATTGTCGGCAGCGGTGCCGGGAGCCTGCTGACCGGATTTGTGCTGATGGAGCACATCCCCCTGCGCTGGATCTCCGTGGTCCTGCTGGCCCTGGGAATGCTGGTCTACTGCTGGCTGATGCGGGGCACGGGGCGCAGCGTGATCACCGCTGCGGGAGTCACCGCGCTGGGTGCAGCCATGGTGCCGGGGCTTTACTGGCAATTCTGGGAAAGGATGCAGCATGAATACGGCTGGGGCAGGGGCAGAGCCTTCGCGCAGATCATCGAAAGCCGCAGCGGGGTCATCACCGTGGATCAGGATGGCGTGATCGCCGGCGGCGGGGCCTATGACGGAGTGGTAAAGGTCCGTCCCGGCGGCAACTCATGGCTGGTGCGCGCCTACGCCTTATCCGCCATGCATCCCAACCCCGAGGACGTGCTGGTAGTGGGTCTCAGCGGCGGCTCATGGGCACAGATCACTGCGGCAAATCCCCAGGTGAAAACGGTCACCTGCATTGAGATCAATCATTCCTACAAGGAGATCATCGCCAGCAATGACGCCGTCAAGAGCCTCCTCAAGAACCCCAAGGTGACCATCATCACGGATGATGGCAGACGCTGGCTGGAGCGGAATCCGGAGCGGAAGTTCGACGCCATTCTCATGAATACCACGCACCACTGGCGCGAGTTTGCAGGCAATCTGCTGAGCAAGGAATTCCTGACCATGAGCGAGCGCCACCTGAAGCCCGGCGGGGTTTTCCAATACAATGCCACGGACTCCCACCGCGTTCATCAGACGGCGCTGGAGGTCTTTCACGCCCCTGAGCATGATGTCTCACTGCTGCTGAATAACATCGTGGTGACCCGCGGGCCTTTCCGGTGGGACAAGGAGCGCTGGCGGACCCTCATGGAGCACTACACCATTGATGGCCAGCCCGTGATGGATCTGACAAAGGAGAGCGATAAGGCGATTTTTGACCTCATGATGGGCCTGCCTGACACCCGGGGAAAAGAGCCCGACGATCTGAAGGCGGACCCCAGATATGCCGATGCCGACAAGCGGCAGAAATACCGCATCCGAAACCGCGAGCAGTTGGAAAGGGAATGCAAGGCTGCGGGGGCGAAGGCCATCACCGACGACAA
>JAYVJI010000952.1:0-5023 GCA_043769435.1 Verrucomicrobiota bacterium | reverse complement strand
GGCGCCAGCACCATCACGCAGCAGCTGGCCCGCCAGACGTATGGGCTTTTTGACAAGACCAAGGAACGGAAGATCCTAGAAATGCTGGTCGCTAGGCGCATTGAAAGCACTTATTCCAAAGAGAAAATCCTTGAGCACTATCTTAACAGGATTTTCTTCGGCAAAGGATTTTACGGCATTGAGGCCGCTGCTCAGGGATACTTCAGCAAGCCGGCCAAGGCGCTCACAAAGGGCGAGGCGGCGTGTATCGTGGGACTGGTCAAAAACCCGGCAAAGTATTCACCTTTGAACAATCTGGAAGCGGCCCAAAAGGAACGGGATGATGTCTTCGACCGCATGGTTATCGTGGGCAGCATGGAGAAGGAGGAAGCCATGGCGCTCAAGGCCGTCAAGCTGACCCTGAAGCCGAGTGAAACGGCAAAGGCCACGGGGTACGTGGGCAAGCTGGTGCAGGATGAAGTGGAGTCCATCCTGACCGGAGGTATCAATGGCAAGGGCTACCGTGTCACGACCACGATCGACAGTGCCGTGCAGAAGGCGATGGAGGACAGCCTGAAAAAACGCCTAGCAGAAGTGGAGGCCCACAAGGACTACCCAGCCCATAGGGAAAAGCCAGCGGACTATCTGCGGAAGCTGAGCGAGTTTGCCAAAACCGGACGTCCGCAGAGCGAGCGTCCGCTGCCCACTTACCTGCAGGCAGCTGCGCTGGCTGTCGATAACACCACCGGGGCAGTGCTCGCCATGTGTGGCGGGCGGGACTTCGGTCACTCGCAATATGACCGGGTCACTCTGGCCCGTCGGCCCGCCAGGACGGTTTTCACGCCATTCGTGTATACTGCCGCATTTGAAAACGGCTTCTGGCCCGGCAGCAGGATCGAAGACCAGCGCATGGACAATACACTGGTCATGCTGGGGGCTACCACCGGCACGCTCGGCGAGCTGGGCTGCGAGCGCTTTGATCTCAAGCATGATGAGGTCACTTCGCTGCGGCGGGCGCTTATCGGCGGGAAAAATAACAGTGTTGCCCGCCTCGGGTTGAAGCTGGGAATGGAAAAGGTAGTGGAATTTGCAAGCCGCTGCGGACTGGGGAAAATGCCCGCAGAACCACCCACCACCCTCGGTCGCGGCGAAGTTTCCGTAAAAGACATCTGCCTGGCCTACACCGTTTTTCCAAATGGAGGGCTGCGCCCCACTGGTGTCCACTATGTCACAAAAATAGAAGATGTAGCCGGGAAGGTCGTGTATAGCCGTGATCCCGCGCCGCAAGTGGTGAAGGTGACAGACCCGGTATCCACATGGATGACGCACAGCTGCCTAGAGGAGACACTGCTCCTGCCTGAGGGCACTGCGTCCAATGCCAAGGATTTCGGCCTGCCCGAGGACATGCCGGTGGCTGGTAAAACCGGGACCCACTTGAACTCCACTGACTTGTGGTTTGCAGGGTATTCCAACAAAGTCACGGCCGCAGTTTGGATGGGCATTGACCTCAAGGAACAGATCTATCCCTTTGCCTTCAGTCGCCACACCTCACTGCCCATCTGGGTGGACATCATGAATGCTGCGGCCAGTCATTTCCCGCCGGCCCCTGTCGTGATGCCCTCCGGCGTGCAGGAAGTGGAACTTTGCGTGATGAGCGGCCAGCTCGCTACGGATGCCTGTCTTGAAGAAGGTCCTGATCCTTCAGATGCCTCCCGCACCAAGCTCATCAAGTCTTCCTACATAGAGTATACCCGTCCCGGCGGCCAAGTCATAGCGCCCTGTAAGTTCCACGGAGAGCACGGACACGGCAGCGGCACTCCCGATGCGGCCCTCGTCGAGCCGGTCGCCCCGCAGGTGCCCTCTGCTTCGCCGCAGGAAGGGGTGAGTGCAGACGTCGCGGCAGAAGATGCGCGGCCAGTCACCATCACTTCACCCGTCGTCATCGGTGAAGATCCCTATCAGTCCGTCACAGCTGCGGTAGCTGTGGCGGGTAATGATCCTTCGCGTGCATTTGGAGGCGTCCTTTCCAGCCAGCCGACACTCCCTCCTGCCCCTGTGCCCAGCATCGGGAATGGATCAGCACTCATGCCTTCGCCCGGAAGGGCCACCGTGGACTAAGTCCCCGGAAGCCCCTCCCTTCCCCCGCACAAGTGTGACCCGCCTTATTCTCATGGCCATTATTCTTGGCCTGCTCCCTGCCAGCGGTGAGGCTAGCCGCGTCCCGGTGAGAAAGAAAGGAGCCGCCACCAAGCCAGGGCTGCCCAAGCTGCCGGAGAAGCCCGCAAAGCCCACTCCAAAACCGGTTCCTGGCAAGCCGTCTGCACCGGAACCCGGTCCGCCAGTTCCGGATACTAAGCCACCCTCCCCTGCTACCACGCCCCTGAAACCCACCGCGCTGGTGGCGCCCAAGGTCGAGTGGAAACCAGTCTACTACCGTGGCCGGGCTTACGTTCCCGTCGAGCAGGTGGCCAGCTACTACGACCTCAATGCCCCGAGGGTTGACGGCAAAGCCATTACCATGGTCAGCAAGCAGTTCACCATAGGCCTGAACCTGGGCGAAAAACGCATCAAGCTCAACGGCTGGACGTTTTACTTCTCCTTCAAAGTAGTGGAGCCGAAAGACCAGATCCTCGTCAGCGTGTTCGATGTCAGGAATGTCCTTGATCCCATTCTTCGTCCTAATGACAGGCGTGATCCATCCTTGCTGAAAACCATCATTATCGACCCCTCCGGCGGAGGAAAGGAGGCCGGGATCAAGACGAAGGCACTGGCAGAAAAGGACCTCACCCTTGACGTGGCCCTGAAAATGGAAGCCCTGCTGCGAAAGGCCGGTTATGAGGTGGTGCTGACCCGCAGCGAAGACGTCTTCGTTTCCCCCACCCAGCGGCTGCGCCTAGCCAATGCTGTGAAAGGCGAGGCGCTTTTTCTGAGCCTGAGAGGCAGCAGCGGAGCGCAGTCCGCGCGTGGATTCGAGTGCAGCACCCTGCCACCTGCCGGCACCCCGGCCACATTTGAGCCGGATGAAGTTGAGCCTGACAAGAAATTCTTCGCGGGCAATATCAATGACCGGGAGAGCCTCGCGCTGGCCACCACGCTACAGAGCAGCGTGGTCACCGGCATGAAAATGATCGATCTGGGCATCAAGCGGTTCCGGTTTGAGGAACTGCGGGACATCAATATCCCTGCCATAGTCTGCAGGCTGGGGTTTCTTTCCAACAAAATCGAATCCGGCAATCTGGCGGACCCCGCCTACCGCGACCGCATGGCGGAGCACCTTTGTCACGGCATCTCCCGCTATGCCGACTATCTGCGCTCGGACATGGACTCCCGGCTTGCAGAGGAAGCCCGCAGGCCGCTTCAATTCGGGGAGATCACGCTCAAGGCCGAGCCCCAAGGCGTGACCCTCATGGGTGAAAAAACGACGCTCAACATCCCCATCCGGGCCGCAGAGGGCATCGGCGTGGACCGGTCTAGGGTTGAAGTGCAGGTCTACCTCTTTGAGACGGTGAATGGTGCAGAAATAGACATGGCCACGGCTGATCCCCCGGGGGTTCGCTGGCTGAGTGTCCTGCCTGACTGGGTGAGTACCCGTGAGGAGTACCTCGAGGCCGAGTGGGTGCGTCCGGTATTCAGTTCCGCAGAGGCAAAGGTATACGGCAAGCGGGCCACGCACGGCTACGTCGCGCGCCTCATCTATGACGGGCGCGTGATGGACGAGGTCTCCTTTCCCCAGAACCTCCACCGGTGCCTTTACTACTTCACCCAGGTGTTCCCGAGGCGTTGATCCTGCATTCATCAGCTGGTCGGCTCTGCGGTCGGGGAAGTCTCCACGCGGCGCTTGCCGGATGCCGGAGAAGCAGTATACGGCAGCATGAACACGAACCCGCAAGCCCCTCCCTCATGGAGTCCCGATCCATTGCGCTCAGAGGACTCATTCTCCAGCCTGCAACTGGTCGCAGAGGCTGTGCAGGAATCGGTGTCTACAGTGCCGGGTTGCTGTGTTAGGACACTCATGACGATACAGGAGGCAGACCGGCCATATGTGTTGCGGCTACCGGTCCAGGGCTCCCTGCCGAATGAAACCCCGGACCGCCCGCTCCAGAACCGGCTGAAGCATGTGATGCAAGAGGTGGCCGGGCCTGTGCTGCAAGTAGTGGCTGCTCACGGCACCGGCGCGGAGATCATCATGAGTGCCGTTGGTCCTCGGGAGTGCCCGCCCGGGGTGGCACACAGTGCCGTGCTTGATGGCCCCGGCGGGCGCGCGCAGACGATCCCATTCACGGCCTGGACATGGCGTGCTGCCGCCCTCCTAGATCCGTCACTCCTGGAGGGATCACACCTGCCGGACATGCTCCATCCGCTCCATGCCCCCAGCCTCCCGGCGCAGTCATGGACGGTCCGCGTGCCTGCCTGTGCTGGTGCGGGCTCAAGGCTGTCGGGCTTTATTCAGGCATTTCCAGACATCCGTTGGAGCGGCCGACTGACGGTCCGCGCAGAGGCGGATAGCACGGTCCGGAAAGGCTACAGGCTCTCCGTGGAAAGCACGCTGACCTGCACCTACAGTGGAGCTTCCCGTACGCTCCTGAGCCTGGAGGAGGCCACACGCCTCTGCCCGCTGCTGGAGGCCGTGGAGATCATGGCCCGGACTGCCGCCGGCATCATGGCCATACTGCCCCGCGTGAGGCAGCGGGGCCTGGATCACCCGAAACTGCAGCGCGGGGTCGAACTGGAGTGGAGTCCCTGGCCGTCACTCAGCGTGCAGATTTCCTCCGCGCTGGAAGGGGAAGCCGCCAGCGGCCTCGTCGGGCATCACCTAGACTACGCAGTGGAAGGCACCTCATTCATGGGTGCCCGCGGCAGCCGCAGCCTGCTGCCCGTGTGGCTGGAGGATGTGGCGTGGCGCAGGAGGCTGGCGCCGGTGCTGGCTGGTCTGGGCACGGAACGGGTGGAGGATATCTGCCAAGAATGCGGCGTCTGGTTTTGTGGAGAAGGGCAGACCGGCTTCCGCGCATCGCTCAAAGCTGACCGCCCTGGCCCGGTGATA
>JAYVJI010000951.1:0-3949 GCA_043769435.1 Verrucomicrobiota bacterium | reverse complement strand
AGGAGTTCCACCTTCACGGTGTCGTCGGCATCGAATCCGGTGGTGAGGCTGGTGTCCGTGGCCTCGACGGTGAGGCGCATCACCTTCCCCGGGCCGGGGGTGAGGGCTATGGCGTCGGTGGTGAGCACGGCGGTGCCGGGGTCGAAGGTGATTTCATTGTCGCTAATCTCACCACCGAGCTGGGTCTGGCGGTAGAGGGCGGGCGGGGAGCTGACCTGGATGTAGGTGAGGCGATTCAAGCCCAGCACGAGCGGCAGGGGCACGAGGTGTTTCCGGCGAGGAGGCAGCCGGTCATGGTCAGCGTGCCTTCATAGAGATCAATGGCCCGCCGCCGTCGGTTGCCGCCGAGGTGCCGGTGGCTCGATTACCCGTGAAGGTGCAGTGGGTGAGGGTGACCTGCGTTGCGTTAGAAGTCACGATGGCACCGCCGAAGCGGGCTGAGTTGTTGAAGAACGTGCAGTTGGCCGCGGTGAGGCGGCTTGAGCCTTCGGCGGAGATGACTCCGCCTCCCGATCCGACGGACTGATTCCCAGAAAAGGAACACTGCGAGAGGGTGAGATTGCCGAAGTTAAGAATGGCCCCGCCATTGCCGGAGGAATTTCCCCCGGTGAGATGCAGCCCCCGCAGGGTGAGGACGCCCGCCGTCGTCACACTGAAGAAGCGCCGGGCGTTGTTGCCCGAGAGGGTGACGCCGCGGGGCAGCAGGGAGGCATCAATGGTGACGCCCCCGGCATCGGCCATGGGCAGCTCCGTGGTGGTGAGCGTGATGGTGTCCGCCGCTTCGCCATTAAAGACGGCGGGGTCGAAGACGATGGTATTGGGCCCGGCGGCGGCAGCAGCGGTAGCGAGGGCCGCCCGCAGCGAGCCGGCCCCGGCATCGGCAGCCGTGGTGACGACGATGGGCGTATGGCCTGCGAATTTCAGCTCGCCCAGCCCCACGCGGTCGCCGCCTGCCGCAGCGCCGTGATGATTGTCCGTGATGGTCACGCGCACATGGGAGGCGGCGCGCGGCCCGCCGGGCAGCGGCAGGCGCAGACCGCCAGTAGCCAGCGGGGTTCCCGAGGTGACGGTGACGGTGTTGGCGAAGGTCACGCCATCGGTGGAGAAGGCCACGGCGAACGCCTTGCCCTCGTTCCCATTTGCCGAGCCGAAGTGATAGCCCCAGACCACCAGTTCCGAGACGGAGTTCACGCCCGGCAGCGTGCAGGTGAGCACAGGCGCGGGCAGTGCCCCGGCACCGGCATAGTAATCAGGCAAGTTGTCGCGCGTCACCCAGGCAACGGTATTGTTCGCCGCCGCGTACGTGCCGAGGGCCGCCAGTGTGGGCGTGCCGGAGAGGCCGGAGCCATTGATGAGGTTCGCCACCGGATACAAATCCGATGCCGACGTGGACGAGGTGATGGCGGTGGGGGTGATGAGTGCCTCCTGCGCGTGCAGCGAAGGAGCGAGCAGGGCGAGGAGGGCGGTGGTGAGGGTGCGCATGGGATGTTGGAGTTCGGGCTTTAGCCCGTCAGTGAAGAAGAAAGTGGGAGCGGAGACGGGCAGAAGCCCGGGCTCCAACTGCGGAGCGTTTTGATAAATGGCAGATGTGGGATGACGGCGGACATACATACATTCGCAGGAAAAACTCCCGCGTTTCTGTAAATGTGATGGCGCCCGAAAGGCACCGGCTTCCAGACACAGGCTCCGTTTCAGGACCAAACCGGCAAAATAATTGGTGGGTGATCCGATGAACGGGTGGCGCGTGAGCGTGGGACCGCCGAAGTTGTTGAGCGGGGTGAGTTTGGGATCGCCGCCGACGTTGCTTTCCACATTGGTGAGGGGGCCCAAACGCCAATTCTATCGCGTTCTCAGCAATTAGTCTAAAGTCGAGATCGGGAACCGCGCGAACTTGATGACCTTGTAGCCATCGGCCTCAAAGAGAACGCCCACCATTCCATTACTAAGGCGCACTGGTTGGCTGTAAGCAAATCCGCCGGGCCAAAACAGACGCTTCACCGGCCACGTCGCGCCATCATCCGTGCTCATCCAGACCGTGCCACGCTCGCGCTTCGTGCTATCTGGCCCGGTGTGAAGGAGGCGACCTTTTCCATCCACATCATCAAACGAATACCGCAGCACGCCCGCCATACAACTTGGGTCGGTGAGTTGGGGCAGTTCCGTCGCTGGCGACCATGTCTTGCCACCATCCTTGCTGAGCGAAGTCTTGCGCACTTTTGCTCCGCCGAATTGTCGCGTATTAATTCGCACGCTGCCGTCGCTGAGTTCGACCATCTGCACTTCATTGATCCAGCTCTTTCCGTTCGGCAGCAACGCGCCGGGCACATCGTCGCCTAAGGTCCATGTCTGGCCTGCATCATCGGAAAAGACCGCATAGTTTTGCCATGCCCCATAAGGGCCTTCATTGAATGGAATAATTAGCCGTCCCTTGTGAGCCCCGCGCGTGAGTTGGATGCCCGCCCCCGGTCCGCTAGCGATGGTGGTGGCTCGTTGCGGACGCTTCGTGGTCGCGGTCACGTCCTCCGGCGCGCTCCACGTCAGTCCATCGTCGTCGCTCGTGAGAACGAAGTTGCGGTAAATATCCGGCCCCTCTAAGCCCGTCCCAGTCTCCTTGCTATGCTCTTTGAGGTGCGACGGAATCCGCTGATACCAAAGAAAAATCCGCCCACTCCCCTGCTCCTGCACCACCGTCGGATTATTGAGCGAATGCGCGCCATCATCATGCAACACCTGAAGCGGGCTCCACGTCTTGCCGCCATCGCCGCTGCGTTTCAAAATAACATCATTCTCCGCCTGATCCGTCGCCTGCTGCCGCCCCTCAGCAAAGGCCAGCACGCTCCCCACCCTCGTCACCAAAACCGACGGAATACGAATCGAGGCATACCCCTCCGCCCCAGAAGTAAAAACGTCCGCAAACTCCGGCTCATCTGAAAAAGCCGTGCCAACCAAGACGGCGAACATCGAGAGTAGAAAGCGAACCATTAAAATAATCAACGCGGTCGAAGCGGATCCGCAAGCCAGCGTCACGCAACCTAAATGCGGGAAATTTAGCATCTTGACTTTTGGTGCTTACGCAGTTAACGTGACCGTCATCGAACAAAAACGAGTCGCTGGATTTGACGCCACAGTGCTCACGGCTCGGAGCGGGACCGACCTCGTGCAGTGGTTGCGAGCGAATGGCTATGCCTACTCGCCGGAGGCCGCCGAATGGGCCGAGCCTTATCTCGGAGGCGAGTGGCATTTCACCGCTTTAAAAGTCGCGAAAGACGGCGCGGGCCGAAACATAGACAACGTGCGCGCGTCGGCGCTGCGCATTTCCTTCCGCACCGCCCGACCGATTTTTCCCTATCGCGAGCCAGAATCGGCCGCGTCCGTTGGCAAGCTGAATGCTCCGCCCCGCCTGCTCCGCATCTACTTCATCTCCGACGCTCGCTACACTGGAAAGATCAGCAACGGCAGTCGATGGTCCGGTCGCACTGTGTGGTCCGGCGACATCACATCGTCTCGCGAAACCCTCCTCCGCCAACTCCGCCTCCCGGCGACCACCGGCCCCGCACGTTGGTGGCTCACAGAATTCGAAGACCACTGGCCCTACGCCAAAGCCGAAGGCGACGTCAATTTCTCCCGCACCTTCATCCAGCGAACCAAGCAGCGCAAATCCATCGCCGCCCTTCCAAAATACGACGCCCTCCTCTGCACCTGCGTTGTCCTCGGAGGTGTGCTTCCATTGAGAAGGAAAAGACACGGCCTCGCCTAACTATCTGGGAGCAGCAGCCTTCGGATCGCCGGTGGGGGGCGGGGCATGGTCTTCGGCGGTGGGTGGACCGAGGAGTTCGGTCAAATGGGGCTTTAGCGCGGCGGCCCAACGCTCGTAGCCTAACAAGGCGGGGTGGAGCAGGTCGGGTGTCATCACGCCATCGGCGAAGTGCCCCTCGGCGTTGGCGAGTTG
>JAYVJI010000950.1:0-5777 GCA_043769435.1 Verrucomicrobiota bacterium | reverse complement strand
CCGGCCTCGGCTTCGCGCTGCGCAACGGCATCACCGGAGAATGGAAAGAGATATTTGCATTCTCCGACGGCCAAATTGGCCTCATCGGCGGCGCAGGCTTTTCGGGTTTCTGTTTCGGTATTATTTTTGGCGGCATCGTTGTCGACAAAATCGGTTACGGCATACTGGTAGGCACGGCTTTCGCGCTACATGTGCTGTCCGCCCTCGTCACGCTTTCGCCAGCACCTGACGTCAGCCAGGCAACCGCCTTTAATTTGCTCTTCTGTGGATCGTTTATCT
The DNA here is from genome assembly GCA_043769435.1 of Verrucomicrobiota bacterium. Classification (GTDB taxonomy): domain Bacteria; phylum Verrucomicrobiota; class Verrucomicrobiia; order Verrucomicrobiales; family V1-33; genus JAYVJI01. The sequence goes on along the minus strand of JAYVJI010000950.1, from coordinate 5,498 downwards.
TTTCGCTGGCAAACGGCACCCTTGAAGCCGTTGCCAACCCGTTGATCGCAACGGCATTCCCCCAGAACCGCACGCACTATCTGAATATTCTTCACGCCAGCTGGCCTGCAGGAATGATTCTCGGTGCATTGATTACCTACTTCTTGGGCGCGACGCTCACTTGGAAAGTAAAGATGGGCCTGTATCTCATCCCTACCCTGATTTATGGCCTGATGTTCATTGGCCAAAAGTTCCCGAAATCCGAAGCTTCCTCCAAGGGACTTTCGCTTGGCCAGATGATGAAGGACGTTGGAATCATGGGGGCCAGCATCGTCGGTCTTCTCCTCTTCCTGTTCTGCCGGGACTCGCTGGGTGGCATTATCGGTGGCATCACCGGCTCTGACTTCTTTGCATCGCAAACCTGGAGTATCATTTCAGCCCTCGTAGGCTTCGGCTTCGTTGCTTGGGTGGCTGTAATAACGCAATTTGCCTTGGGCCACTGGATGATGTTCGTATTGTTCATCGCCCACGCTATCATTGGCTCGCTGGAGATCGGCACAGACTCATGGATTGAAAACATCAACGGCAGTATCCTAACCAAGGATCAAGGCACGATTCTTTTCATCTTTGCTTCAGCGATGATGTTCGCGCTGCGTTTCTGCAGCCACTGGATCGAATCCCGGCTCAAGCTCTCTCCGATTGCGATCCTGTTTACCTGCTCGCTCTTTGCGATCGCTGGTCTGCTTTCCTGTGCATCAGTGAATACCCTCACCTTGGCCTTCGGTGCGATGCTGATGTACAGCATCGGTAAGACTTTCTTCTGGCCAACGATGCTTGCTGTCGTCGGCGACCGTTTTCCGCGCTCAGGTGCTGTCGCCATGTCTATCATGGGAGGGATTGGTATGCTCTCGGTTGGGCAAATAGGTGGCCCCGGGCTTGGGTATGCCAAGGACCGGTTTTCCGCTGAACATCTGGAGTCGAAAGACCAGATGGCCGTGCTCAACGCAAACAAGGCAGAAAAGGAATCCGGACTCCTAGGTCTATTCAAAACAGTTCCCGCGCTTGATGGTGCCAAGCTGGAAGCCGCCAAAAAGCTGGCTGAAAAGGAGAAGCACGACAAAGTAGCTGCTGAAAACTCCCAGCTCACCGCAGACCAAAAGGCAATGGTCGAGGCAAACATTGCCGGAGCCCGCAAGACGCTGAAAATCGATGCGCTGCTCCCTGCCGGTATGGCCGTCATCTATCTTCTGCTGCTTCTCTACTTCAAGTCTCAGGGCGGCTATCGTCCCTTGAAGCTCGAAGAACAGCAATAAGCAGGACGCCAAAAAACCTCTGCATCACAACTCATGAACGGGGCGCGGTTAACCACCGTGCCCCGTTTTTATTGCCCCGGGCAGTCCCCGGGAGTCATTAGGGACTCGGCCAAGCGCACCGACTCCTTGTTAGTTAGCCTCGATGGACCTGCGATTGACCAAGGCCTGGTTCCGGACAGTCTGGCGGTAAATGATACTCATTGACGGCAAAGCAGTAGCTCAGAAGGTTCTCTTGGAATGCAAGGAGGCGCTCCTCTCCATGGCGGGGAAAGGCGTGCGTCCTGGTCTCGCGGTGGTGTTGGTGGGAGATGACCCTGCGTCCAGGGCGTATGTTGGATCGAAGGACAGGACTTGCCGGGAATTGGGTATGCATTCCGAAAAAATAGAGATGCCAGTGACGGCGACGCAGGAGGAAGTGCTGGCGGTTGTGCAGCGGCTGAATACGGATCCCGCCATTCATGGCATTTTGGTGCAGTCGCCGCTGCCGCCGCACATTGATGAGTCAGCGATCGTCCGGGCTATTGCCCCCGGGAAGGATGTGGATGGTTTTCATCCGGAGAATGTGGCGCGGCTGGCGCTGGAGGATCCGTCTGCGTTTGTTCCCTGCACGCCGCTTGGCTGCCAGCGTCTGCTTTTGGAATACGGGATCGAGACTGCCGGAGCCAGGGTCGTGATTATTGGCCGGAGCATGATCGTAGGTAAGCCTCTGGCCATGTTGCTCTTGGCACGGGGCAGGGGGGCGGATGCCACGGTGACTGTGGCTCACAGCCGGACCAGGGATCTGCCCGCCGTCTGTCGCGAGGCGGATATTTTGATCGCGGCCATCGGGCGTCCGGGCTTTGTCACTGCGGACTATGTGAGGGAGGGAGCAGCGGTGATCGATGTGGGTATCAATCGCGTGGCAGACCCCGCTGCGAAAAGCGGATACCGGATCACCGGCGATGTCGACTTTGCGAATGTCGCGCCTTTGTGCCGGGCTATCACGCCCGTCCCCGGTGGCGTCGGCCCCATGACGATCGCTATGCTGATTTCCAATACCTTGAAGGCAGCGGGGCGGGGAAATGGATAGCGGGGCAGCGGCATTCTGAGCGGGCGGGTCTCTGGCCATTTGCGCAACCGCAGCCTGCCGTTGCATGTGGCCGGGTGACATGTTAACATCAGTGCATGACTGACTGGCATATTTGGATTATCATCGGCATCCTCCTTATCATAGTGGAAATGATGAGCTTTACTGGCTTTGCCGCCTGTTTCAGCGTCGCGGCTTTTATTACCTCGCTGGCCGCGTGGTCTGGCATGGCACTCACATGGCAGCTGGGCATCTTCGCGCTGGGCTCGGCTTTATGCATGACGGTAGTGCCATCCGTCTTCCGGCGCATCTACCGCCACAGTGAAAATAAACCAATTCTGACGGTAGGGCTTGTAGGCCAGCTGGGGCAGGTGGTGGATGCCATCCTGCCGCATGGAAGCGGACGGGTGAAGCTGGGGGGCGAGGAATGGCGCGCCCTGACGAGGGATGGAGCCGGGCTTCCTGAGGGCGCACGCGTCGAGATCACCGGAGTGGAGGGGGCGACTTTGACTGTGAAGCACAGGCAGGACTTGGCCATTCCTTGATAATTTCTGTGGGATTGCAGTGGCTACGGGCTTGCACTGCCGCAGGCGCTGCATGACGTGCCGGACATGTTACGTTATCTTTTCCTGAGTTTGTTGGTCCTTGCTTCGCCATTGCGCGCAGAAGGGGGGATTTCCGCCTCCGTGGCTGGCAAAATCGGCCAACGAATTTGGCAAAATGAGTGTGCTGGAACTGTGGCCGGGCTCACCAGCTGGAATGCAGGAGAATACTTTGCCTCGCTGGGGATAGCACACTTTATCTGGTATCCGGTGGGGGTGACCGGGCCCTACCAAGAGAGCTTTCCCGGACTGGTGCAGTTCCTTGCCTCGCGGAAGGTTTCCGTGCCTCCGTGGTTATTGAAAGCTAGGGGGTGCCCGTGGCGCACTCGTGAGGAGTTTGCCGCCGCGCTGCAGTCCCCCGCACTGAAGGAAATACGCTCTCTGCTGGCAGGCACAGTGCCGCTGCAAGCCGAATATGCGGCCATGCGCAGTGCGGCCTCATTGCCTAAAATGCTGGCAGCGCTGCCCCGGGCCCAGCGCCCTGCAGTGGAGGCGAAGTACCGTGCGCTGGCCGCCAGTGGAGCCGGACTGTATTGCCTGATCGATTATGTGAATTTCAAGGGTGAAGGCACCAATCCGAAGGAACGTTACAGCGGTCAGGGATGGGGCTTGCTGCAGGTACTTCAAGAGATGACCGTCGGCACCCCCGCAGAGTTCTCCGCAGCTTCCAAGCGCGTGCTGGCCAAAAGAATCGCAGTCGCCCCGAAGGATGAAACTCGCTGGAAAAAGGGCTGGTTCAACCGGTGTGACAGCTACGCCCGCGGCCTCTAGCACCTATTGTCATGGAAGCATGGACTGATGAATTTCTTCTTGATGAATCCCGGCACCGAGTCCCGGGCTGGGCGGGCTCGCCGCTGTTGCTGCATCAGATTTTGAAGGGAGGGTCGGATCGCTCCTACTACCGTGTAGTGGCCCATGGGCAGCATACTGGTCCGGACTCCGTCATCCTGATGGTCTATACCCATGTCAGGCCGGACAATGCCAGTTTCTTTGCCGCTACAGACATCCTGCGCATTTCCGGGGCTCATGCGCCGCACATTTTTTTCCATGATGAAACCCGACGCCTAGCATGGATAGAGGATCTGGGGCAGCACGACCTCTGGGACCACCGCGTGGATGTTTCCACGCGGTCCGGACTTTATGCCAAGGCGCTGGCACAGGTCTCTCATCTACACCGGATGGACGCCTCGGAGCTGCCGGATCTCCTGCGCCGGCAGTTACAGCCGGGCTTTGATGCTCCTTACTATGGCTGGGAACAGGAGTACTTTCTGCAACAATTTGTCGCCAGGTTTTCGCTCGCCAGCCCGACCGTGGATATCAAGTGGGCGGGTCACGATGAGCTTTCCTGCCTGCGTCACGACCTCGCTGCTCTGCCCAGGTTCCTTGTTCACCGGGACTTTCAGTCGCAGAACATTATGATCCGTGCCGGGGAGGCATGGCTGATCGATTACCAAGGGCTGCGCGAGGGTCGTCCGGAATATGACGTCGCCTCCCTGCTCTATGATCCCTATGTTTCCCTGTCCGGGGAGGAACGCCGCCTCCTAGCGGATGGCTATTTTAAATTGCGCGCTGAGCGGGATGGCTGGATAACGGACCCTCAGACGCTGGCGATGTGCGCCTGTCAGCGGCTCATGCAGGCACTAGGTGCTTACGGCAAGCTGGGAATCGGTGACAAGAAGCCCAGCTTTCTCCAACACATCCAGCCAGCTGTGGCAAACCTGAAGCAAGTGCTGCGCGCCTCCGGCCTGCTGCCATCTATCCTGCCGCTGCTGGAACTGAGACCCGGCGCCGGCCATGACGTGAATGATGCCTCCGCATGAAGCTCCGGAACACCATCATCGTTTTACTTTTTGGGGGGACGCTGGGCGCCCTCACTCTGAGGGAGCAGGAGCGCGGCACCTTTGAGCGGGCGGACAGCGCCCACCGTGCCTTCCTCCAGGCAAACCCTGGGCCGGATGCGCCATCCACCGGCATGTCTCCGGACTCCCCCCGCATCTTCATGGCGCGGATGGATGACAATGACCAGCCGCGGGCGCAGCAGACCTTCAGCGAATGGCCGCTGAGCGAGAGCGACTGGGCACTTGTCCTAACAAATCTCCCGCAGTATCAGCCTAGGGTCACAGCCCTCGCCGACTTCCAGCCCTCAGTCGCCGGTGACCGGCTGAAAGAGGCCGCCAAAGGAGTCCCGGGTTTGATCATCAGCCCGGCGGCCACAGTGGAGGCCTCAGCTTCCGGCACAGCTGAACTCCCGGCTTCGCTGCCCGTGCTTAAAGTCAGTGGAAACATCGAGGCGATCCCGGTCTTTCACCACGTGAGGCCGCTCCCCGTCGATTGTCAGGCCGGCATCCATGCTATCGATCTTTCTCCGCGAAAGGACCGGATCAGTCTGGAGGATGACTGGTGCCGGGTGCCCATGCTTGCGCGGATGGGGGACCGTGTCGTGCCTTCGTTGGCGCTGCATGCGCTGATGCTGTGGCAGAAGATCAAACCGGAAGATCTGGAAATCCAGACTGGAGGGGTCATCCGGGCTCCTGACAA
>JAYVJI010000949.1:0-2339 GCA_043769435.1 Verrucomicrobiota bacterium | reverse complement strand
CAGGTTTGTAGTCGAAGAGTTCGAGCTGGCTGGGCGCGCCAGCCATGTGGAGGAAGATGACACGCTTCGCCCGTGCCTGCATTTGCGGTGTTAGGGCGGTGAGCGAATCCCCGGTGATGCTGGAGGCGGTGGCGCCCGGAGCTGCGAGGGAATTGAGCCAGATGGCTCCGAGCCCGGTGGAACAGTTTTTCAAAAAGTGCCGACGGGTGGCGTGGAGCCGGTGAAGGTGCTGCAGTTCTGCTGAAGGATCGGGAAGGTCCATGGCGGGTGGTCTTATCTTGTTAGGGATTCATCCATGTTGAGGAGGACCACGGCGGCATTTTTCCATGCGGCGGTGTGATCAGCTCCGGCGGATAGGCTTTGATCCACGAGGCTACGGAGCCGGTGCAGGACTACAGGCTCCGGAGCCCGGCCCGTGATTTTGCGGTAGCCGAAGCTGAGGCGGGCCTCCGGGTCCTCGCTGTGGGCGGTGATCATCCTGGCGAAGGCATTGCTGGCTTCATCAAAGACAGGGTCATTGAGCAGCGTGAGGGCCTGCACGGGAGTGTTGGATGAAATGCGGCGCTGGGAACAGACTTCGCGCGAAGGGGCGTCAAAGACTGCGGATCCGGGATAAGGAATGGAGCGCTTCACCAGAGTGTAGATGGCGCGGCGGTAGCGATCCTGATGACCAGGCGGGGGCGTGGGCCACTTTTCACTGGCGATGAAGGGATCCCAGACGCCTTCCGGTATGGGTGGGTAGACAGGTGGGCCGTGCATCTTATCTGAGAGAAGCCCGCTGACCTGCAGTGCCTGGTCCCGCAGCATTTCAGAGGTGAGACGGAGGCGCGGCCCGCGGGAAAGGTAGCGGTTGAAGGGGTCCTTTTCCAGTTTTGAGGCACTTGTTAGGCTTTGTTGGCCGTAGGCGGCGCTGAGCACCATCTCGCGCAGCATGGCCTTGATGCTCCAGCGCAGGTCTTGGCGAAAATGCACCGCGAGCCAGTCGAGCAGTCCTGGATGGAAGGGGCGGTCGCCGGCGGTGCCGAAGTCTTCCATGCTCTCTACGATGCCGATGCCGAAGAGCCGTTCCCAAAGCCGGTTCGCCATGACACGGGCGGTGAGGGGCTGGTCTGGCAGAAAGAGCCAGCGGGCGAGGGCTAGCCGGTCCGGCGGGCGATCCGCAGGCAGTGAGGGAAAGACATGGGGAACTCCGGGCGGGGTGACAGCCCCCCTGGTAAGCCAGTTGCCCCTGACAAATAGTGACATGGTGCGCTGGAAGCCGGGCGCTAGGGCTTCCATGACTGGGAGTCTGGTGGATTTGATGGCGTCACGCTGCTTTGTCAGGGCCGCCAGCTGGGTTTGATTTTCCTTGAAGGACTGGCTTTGCAAAAGATCGGTCCACGCGGGATCTGCGGAAAAGGAGAGCGCCCCACGCCGCGCGACGAGGGGGAAGGAAGCCTGGATCGTGGTATTGAATTTCAATTCCACAACCAGCGTGGCATTGGCCTGAAGGGGCACCGGTGCTGCCGGAATGAAGACGCCATGGCGCGGACCATACATCCGGGTAAAGGCGCCGTAGCCCTGCTTATTGTCAAGCATCAGGGTCCCTTGCGGGTCGAGAAATGGCTCCGGCTCATCGCTGAAAACATAGGCCAGCTTGACGGGTTCGGTTTTAGACCCGTCGGGGGCATTCACTGTTAGGCTGAGGTGATTGATGACGAAGCCCACCTCTGAAATGGTGCGGGCCTTTTCTGGATCTATGGGCAGAGCATCAAAGCGCAGGGCGGTAAGCTGGGTGGTTCCCTCAGGCACGGCAGCCGTCAGGGAAATCCTGACTCCGCCCGGAACGGTGCCGGTGAGTTGATACTCTGCGGGCGTGACTGCGGTGTTTATTTTGATGCCGCAGCCGGTAGCGGTGCCGGTGACTTGCTTGAACGGTGACCATGCCTCAGGCTGGCTGGCGAGCGCGGCTCCGGCTTGATGGAGCGCCGTGCGGTGCGCGCTGATTTGCTGGTCGAGCGCCTGCGCGGCGGGGAAATCCCGGCGGGCATTGGGGACGCGGAGGTGAGGATGATCTCCCTCGGTGTCAGTGTCGCGGGTTTGATTCAGTATAGCGGCGAAGCGGTAGAAATCCTCATGGTGAAAGGGGTCATAGGGATGCGCGTGGCACTGTACACAGCCAAAGGTGACGCCCTGCCATGTCTGCCATGTGGTGCTCACGCGGTCGATCAATGCCTCGATGCGGAACTCCTCGTCATCGGTGCCGCCTTCGTCATTGGTCGCCGTGGTGCGTTGGGCCGCCGTGGCGATACGGTCATCCATGGTGGCGTCCGGCAGCAGATCTCCGGCTAGTTGCTTGA
>JAYVJI010000948.1:0-8628 GCA_043769435.1 Verrucomicrobiota bacterium | reverse complement strand
CAGCCACACCTCCACGCCGTCCCTGAGCCCGTCGCCCCGGCACAAGCCACGTAAGGCCCAACCGTGCCCTGCTCCCGGCCCGGGCGACTTCTGCGGCTGACCGTTTGCAACCCCGTCCCCGTCACACGCTGCCACGCTCAGTTCGCTTGGCTACCTCCGAGTTCAATCAAGGGCTGGGTCTTGCAGGCGGTCCGGGCGGTCCGGGGCGATGCCTTTCCCCACCCTGAGTTCTAGGCTGGACTTCCAGCTGCTGGAGAGCGCGGGGCACCTAGCCAAGGCAGCAGCTGCGGACAGGTCATCCTTGCGGTGATGCATCACCTGGTTTGCCTCAGCGATCGTCCAGCATGGGTGACCGCGTTCAACCAATGTGAGCACATCCCCTTTCTCAATACTGCCCGCCTGGAGCACCCGGAAATACCATCCGCTGCGCCCCGTGCGGTCCACCCGTGCCGCCAGATCCTTGATCCGCCAGCGCCGCGCGAGCTTCCAGCAGGGTTGTCGAGGCTGCGAAATCTGCACCGTGAGCGCGCCGCATTGAAAGACATCACCGATGCAAACCCCCGACTCCACAAGACCGTGGCTCGTGAAGTTCTCCCCAAAAGCAGCATGACCCAACGTGATCCCCAGCTCCTCCCTCCAGCCAGCATAGTGCTCCATGGGATAAACACAGATAGCCTTGTCAGGACCGCCATGATTCACTAGGTCCGCCTGACCATCACCTGCCAGCCCAAGCTCCGTGACGCCCACCGGGCCGGTCGCCGGTTGCTTATGGAACCCCGTCGTCCATGGCCGGTCCATCATCTCCTCAGCGCCTTCATCACCAAACGACTGCGGAGTCCCGAGGTAGATGCCACTGAGGTGGAGTGTGCTCATGAATGCGATGAATGATTATGCCACCCGCATCGCGGATCACATGGAATAATTCAACCACTCACTTACTGGACATAAGGCACCCGGCCAAAAATAAACAGTCATACTTGGGAGCCGCAAGGGCCGTGCTCCATACACTTGCCTTCTCCCCCTGGGGGGCTTTGGTGCTGCCTAATAGCTACTCTTCACACATCGCGAAATCGCTATCCAAAATATAATAGGCGTTTGGCGTTTGGGCTGGCATCGGGGCGCTTTCCCTGCGGGCGGTAGGAAAGGCTTTCCGGCGCACAAAGAATTTGCGTCCCGGGCAGAGTGATGGATGTTGCGGGCATGAACCACGCTCCGCTTATCATAGTGACGGTTGTTTTCGCCGCAGGGCTGGCAACGGGCCTTCTCATTGGGCAGCAGGATGCGCCTGCCGGGAAAACGACCGTTATCCGGGTAGTGCCCGCAGCAGGGGAGGCTCCGCGGGGACCATCTCCGCAGGAAACGCGGCCCGGGCGGGCTTCCCCGGCAGGCTGGATGGCGCCGCTGGCCGGGCGTTCCGCGGGAACTCTGGAAGCGGCGCTGCGGGAGGAGCGCCGTCGGGCAGTGCCAGGGGATGCCGGTGCCGGGCTGCGGCAACAGGTGCTGCTGGAGTGGCTAGCCCGCCAGGATGCGCCACGCGCGCTGCAGCTGGCGCATGAGTTCGATCTCCGCGGTGATGGCACGGCCACGGCGCTGGTGCTTTCCGCCATGGCGGGCGCCGATCCTGCGGGCGCGGCGGCGGTGGTGGCCCAGCGGCTCGCAGTGGATGATCCGCACGCCGCGCTGTTCGCCGCCAGTGTGGCCGTGGCATGGGCCAGGGGGGATGTGCCGGCGGCGGCGGCGTGGGCGCGTGCTCTGCCGGCAGCCGCGCAGGCAGAGGCGTGGTGCGCGGTGGCCGCCGTGCAGGCCAGTGCCGACCCCGCAGGGGCGGCGGCCTTTATAGCAGAACTGCCGCCGGGGGCCTCCCGGGCGCATGGCTGTGCCAGCGTGGCGGAAATTTGGGCTAGGGCAGCGCCGGACGCCGCCCTCGCATGGGCGGCAGGGCTTTCCCATGCAGACCGTTTCACCGCCATGCCTGCGGCCTTGTCGGCCTTCGCGGAAAACGATCCCGCGTCTGCGGCGGCATGGCTGCGCCGTCAGACAGAGACGGTGTCCCATCCGCAGGAAACCGCCGCCGTGATCCGTGTCTGGACCGCCCGCGATCCCGCAGCGGCGGCGGCGTGGGTGGCAGCGTGGCCTGCCACCCCCGGTCAGGCCCAGGCCATGCAGCACTTGGTTTATGACTGGACGGCCCGCGACCCGGAGGCGGCGTCCGCCTGGCTCAATGCCCAGCCGGGCGGTCCGGCGCGGGATGATGCCGTCGCGCAGCTCTCCCTTCAAGTCACCGCCACCGATCCCTCAGCCGCGGCAGCATGGGCGGCATCCATTCAGGACCCCCGCCCGCCGCGCTGCGGAACTCCGCCGCGCCGTGGCCGCATGGCTGCACTCCGATGGCCCCGCAGCCGCACAATGGATGGCGGGGCACGCAGTGCCGCCGCCATAGCCTTCCCTATTCCTGATGCCTGACTTTCGTGGGCAGGCTTCAGCATACCCCGCCCTGCTAGAGTCCTCGCTTGGCGCCCATCAAAAAGCGGCACCGTCGCGGTGGGTCGGCCCGTCTCTTCCGCTATATGTTTCCCGTTTTTCCAGAAAAGCGCAGAACAAATAGCAAACTTTCTCTTTCCTTTCCTCGCTGCGCTGCTATCTAGGAAATGTGCCTTCCTGAAAAGCATCCGAAGCCTTTGCGATTCATTACTTCACTCCTATCACCCATGAAACTTCGTAGCTTTCCTGCTTCCGGCACCGGTGCGCTCCTGCGCTCCTGCGCTCCTGCGCTCCTGTAGTAAAGTAGTACTCTGTACTGCACTCATCCTCGGCCCCGGTGCCGTATGGGCCACGGATGCCGACGGCGACGGCATCGAAGCCGCATGGGAAGCCACCTATGGCCTCAGCGACAATAATGCCGCAGATGCCTCGCTGGACCCCGACGGCGACTTCCTCACCAACCTCGGTGAGTATCTGGCGAAGACCAGCCCCACCGACCCCGACACCTACAACGACGGCGTCCCCGATGTCTATAACTACGGCCTCGAAGGCTACTGGCGCTTCTCTGAGGCCACCGGCACCCCCGCCTCTACGGCCAACAAAGTCGCCGGGGCGCCCGCCCTCACGCTCAACGGTGCCTCCATCACGGGCAGCGGCCTCTTCGACAATGCGCTGAGGTCCACTTATTACAGCCAAAACGTCACCGCCGCCGCCGCCCTCTTCAGCAGCGTCATGGAGTGGAGCTTTTCCGGCTGGTTCAAGATGGATAGCGTCCAGGGCACCAACGTCATCTTCGCCGCCAAAGCCACCTCCAGCAGCACCAATGCCATCGGCGCTCATCTCTCCGCCACCTCGTGGGGGAACATGACGCTTTATGTCACCCTAGCCGGCTCCACTTATTCCAGCACGGTCTATGTCGCCTCCGGCTCCAGCTACCACCACCTCGCGGTGAGCCGCAATCAGACCACCAACAAGGCGGAGGTCTATTTTGACGGTGCCCTCGTCACCGCGCATCCCGTCACCGCCTCCCCGGAGCCGCTCACGCTGGCCAGCGGCCAGTTCAAAGTCTCCAGCGTGCCTTACCCTGGCTACCCGGGATACAGTTACTGGTTCTACGGCAGTATTGACGACGTTCGCCTCTACAAGCGTCGGCTCGTGGCCACCGAAATCGAGGCGCTCTATAACAACGGTCTCACTTCTTCCGGCGCGGCCAAATACTGGACGCTCAGCTACCTGCTAAACAACTCCGCGCAGGGCCAGGCCGATGCCGACAGCGACGGCTACACCAACCTCGCGGAAGTCATCGCTGGCAGCGACCCCCAGAGCAACACCAGCAAGCCCGTCCCCGCCGCCACCGGCTACCAGCTCCACACCAAACTCGGCTGATTGGGGCTTCAACACTCCGCCCCTCTATCTTATACCCTTCATCCTTCCATGAAACCAATCCTTCTCATCCCCGCGCTGCTCGCCACCCTCGCACGCACCGGTGCTTCCTCCTCCTGCGGCTGCGGCGGCGGCTCCGCCAGCAACGGCACCGTGGGCGGCTCGTTGAGCATAATCTACACCCACAGCACCACCAATATCGGCACCTCCCCAGGGCCCGGCACTAGGCTCCTCACCACCGAGCAGCCCGTCACCGCCAGCACGGACAAACCCCAAGGCGGTAGCGGCCTCTTCTCGCTGCTCACCGATCCCGTCAGTGGCACCCGTCCGCAGACCAGCTCCCCGCAAAAGACCTTCGTCAAAGGCGGCGCCGGCTCGCCCGTTCAATACGGCACTGTGGATGCCGCCCTCCAACTGGAGGCCTCCTCCACCGATGTCTATCACCCCGTGGAGGTCAGCTACGAAAACGACAGCGCGGACTACCGCGAGCACCTGCTTATTGGCCCGCCCTCCGGCCACTTTCTCCTCTCCAGCGCGGTGGACCGCACCACTGGCGGCGGCTGGACCAGCACTCCCAATCAAGTCATCCAGGATCCGGAAAAATCCGGCAGTGATGCCACCTTCCTGCGCATGGTCTTCGTCGCTGAGCGGGGCGATGCGCACCACGAGCCGGGCGATTTCACCTTCCCCCTGCTGACCCAGGAGGAGAACGCCAGCGCCGGCAGCAGCTTGGGAGATGTCACCAGCGCCTTCACTGTGTGGCTGGGCAATGACCAGTCTGCTGGCAGCCGACAGGGCCGCTCCTGGGGCCGGCTGGCCGCGCGGCCCGGGCTGCTCTCAGATGTGGGCGCGCATCAGCTCCGCTTCATCACCGCGCACTCGCCTGTGGATACCGGCTCACCCGTTCTGGTGGATGAAATCATCGCCCCCACTGCCCGCACTTATCAAATCAAGACCGCCGCCGTGCTACTGGATGTGCGGGAAACCCTGATGAGCGACCGGGGGACGCCCACGGATTACTCAGACGACCTGCGCAAGGTCACCATCCGCCTCACCACCCACGCGGATGCCGGCACGCCGGACGGCGGCGGCGTTTATCCCGAGCCGGCCACTCCCAAATACGGCAGCCTCGTTTTTGAGCAAACCGAGCGCGCCTCCAACAGCTTCACCTTTAAGACATCTTTCAAGCAGTTCGCCCCCGGAGCCAATCCCGCCAGCGCCAGCCCCACCGCCGCCTATGAATACAGCGCGCAGGAACTGACCGCCAACACCCACCGCCGTCTCACCACGTCCCGCGCCAGCCTGGAAACGGACGTGGCGGAGCACTTCATGTTCTCCAACGGCTCCGCTTTAGGCACCGCCAATCCCGTGCGCATGGAGACCCGCCACACGCACCTCGGAGCCACCTCCGCCGGGGCGCTGCTGGGCACCAGCCGCGCCATGTATGAGGTCTCCTCCCGCGGCGAAAACCTCATCCGCACAGAGTCCGGCAGCGTCAGCGGCACCGCCCTGGATGATGACGGCTGGGCCGGCAGCGAATGCCTAGAGTGGACCACCCACACCTACCATGCGGCCAGCGGCACGCGCTTCCTCACAGAGAGCAGCCGCGGCCAGTGGAGCCAGCATCACTTTTATCAGGATCGGTCATTCATAGGCACGGTCCCCGGATACTATGGCGCGCTGGCGGAGGGCGACCGTTACTCCGTTTCCGTCCTCCCGGAAAAGCAGAAGTCGGATACCCTCGCCACGCACCTCGCCAGCGGTCACGTCCGCATCACGCGCCTCACTCCGGTAGTCGCCTCCTCCGACAGCACGGGCAAAATCCCCGTGGCTGTCCTCAGCGAGTCCCGGCTCAAGGGGCGGCTCGTAGACCTCTCCACCACCGCCACCTCTGTGGTGGGCAGCGGCACCGGGGCCACCGTGCGTTACGAAACCACCGCCCGCCGCGACCCGAATGCCGCCACTCCCACCGCCGAACTGTCCAAAAAGGACACCTACATGCTGGACAATGCCGACATCCAGAAGCGCGGACGGCTCTTCGTTTCCGAAGGACCGGAGGCCACCAAACGCCGCCACGCGATCAGTAATCCGACAGCTAAGATCATCAGCTCAGTGGAATGGACGGAGCCTTCCACCGGCACCCTCACGTCCATGGATTCCGCTTCTGAGACGGACCCCTCCGGGCGTCCCGTGAAGTCCCTTGCCAAAGTCGTCACCGCCACCGCCGGCAGCAGCGCCACCACGGAGACGGGCACCGCCAGCACCACCCTCACTGCCTACACCAATGACGGGGCCAACCCCGCCCTCCGCATCACCACCACCACGCGCGACAGCCTTCAGACCGGCCAGGACAAATACGACCCCGGCCTGCGCAAAAGAACCAGCACTTCCGCCGAGGGCGTCACCACGGAGACCTCATACGACGCCCTGGGCCGCGTCACTAAAACCGAACGCCTCACCGCCGTGGGCGTGGCCGGCATCGCCACTTATTATGATTATGAAGTCCGCACCGGCGGGGGCCGCGTGCAGCGCGTCCGCCAAGGCACCGGGGCCGGCACCATCCTCACCAGTGAGCAAAGTTCTGACAACGCCGGGCGCACCATCGCCTCCAAAGACGGCACCGGGCTTGTCACCACCTACGCCTACAGCATAAGCGGCAGCAATTCCGTCACCACCGAGACCCTGCCCACCGGCGGCACCCGCATCACCACCAGCGGGCCGGATGGCGAGACCCTCAGCCTCACCGGCACCGCCGGCGTCGTGCAGGAATTCAGCACCGCCATCGTGGGCCAGACCGGCGATACGGTCACACCGCCCGCCTGGATCACCGCAGCGCAGAGCCTCACGGACCTCCGCCGCCGCAGTGTGAAAACCGGTTCCGCCCGCTGGCAGCACAGCGTCACGGATGGCACCGGACGCACCCTCGCCGCTTGGGGCAGTGGCACGGAAGAACTCCACGTTTACAATGCCGGCGGGCAGTTGCTCCGCATCGAATACGGCCCCACCGTGGTTTCCTCCGCCAATACTGCCCGCGCTCCGCTGCGCTATGAATACGATGGCCTCGGACGGGTGGTGAAGTCCGGTTATTCCCTAGATGGCAATGCCGCATTGGATGCCGCCAGCGCGTCGGACCGCGTTTCCCTCACGGCTTACTCCATCGTCCAGATCGGAGGGGCCGGCCCGTGGTTCAATAAGACCGAGCGCAAGTTCTACACCGATTCCACCGGCACCACGGCCACCTCCTCCACCTCTTGGCAACGCCTCAGCGCAGACTCCGCCACCGGTCTGCTCTCAGAAAGCCGCACCCTCACGGGCGACGGGGCCGACCAGACGGTGCAGGTCACCGTCAACGCCACCACCAAAGAACGCACCACCACCACCACCAGCGCGGGCGTGACCAATGCCGCCATTAGTGTGCACAAGAACGGCATCCTCTTCTCCGCCAGCACCCACAGCGTCCAGACCCCAGTCCATTTTTACTACGACGCCTACGGGCGCTCCGTGGGCCAGAGCGATCCCCAGACCGCCCGCTCGACCGTCACCGATTACAACGCCCAGGGCCAGGCCGCCCGCACGGTGGACCTCGCGGGGAACAACACCTTCTACGAATACCACCCCACCGGCACCGGCGCGGGGCAGTTGAAAAAAATCACACATCAAGATGGCGCTTACACCAATTACGACTATGATGTGCACGGCCGCGTCACCGCCCAAACGGGCAGCGCGGACTATCCCGTGCGCTACACTTACCACTCCACAGACGGTTGGATGACCGAGATGAAGACCTATCGCGACCGCGTCGGGGACGGCAATCCGCTCACCGGCACACAGGGCAACGCCGCCTACGAATCCCTCACCACATGGGCCTACGACACTGCCACCGGCCTGCTCACAGACAAAACCGACGCCGCCGGTAAAGCCACCAGCTATACCTACTGGACCGGCAGCACCTTATTGAAGGAGCGCAAGTGGGCCCGGTTCGTCACCGGCACCACCCGCGTCACCACCACTTATAACTACGATGCCGCCGCGCAACTGACGGGCACCACCTACAACGACAGCACGCCCGCCGTCACCCGCACCTTCGACCGCGCCGGACGCGAAGCTACCCGCACCGATGCCGCAGGCACCACCACCCTGACACGCACCGCCGGCGGCTTCCCTACCAGCGAAGCCACCACCGGCACCGGTGCCCTCACCGGCTGGACGCTCACCCGCACCTTGGATGGCCAGGGCCGCCCCTCCGGCGTGGACGGCACATGGTCCGCCGCCGGACTTGCTGCCAACAACAACGCCATCACCGCCACCTACGGCTACGACGGAGCCACCGGACGCCTCGACACCATCACCAACAACGCCCGCCCCGTCGCCCTCACCTACGCCGCCAACAGCGACCAGCCGTATAAGCGCCAGTTCAAAGACAACACCAACACCGTCCTCTTTGAGCAGGAATACGGCTACGACGAAGCCGGACGCCTCGGCACCGCTCTAACACGAGACGTTTCCCCCGCCACCACCCACGCCGCCTATTACTATCAATACGACAACCGCAACCGCCGCACCCAGGCCATCCGCGAGGACGGCGTACTCTGGGCCTACGGCTACGACTCCCGCGGCCAAGTCACCAGCGCCAAAATGAAAACCGGCGCGGAATACCTCGCCGGACGCCAGTGGGAATATAACTACGACGCCATCGGCAACCGCCACACCGCCAAAAGCGGCGGCAATGCAGCCGGCACCGGCCTGCGCACCTTCAATTACTTC
>JAYVJI010000947.1:0-8550 GCA_043769435.1 Verrucomicrobiota bacterium | reverse complement strand
CATCGCACTGGCTCGGGTCATCGCCGCGCTGCCGGCCCAGAGTTTCTTCAGGCTGAGGTCTATGCTGCGCAGGGGAACCTCTGTGCCGAGGTCGCCCGGCAGTTCCATGGTATTGGTTTCCGGCATAGGGGACGGCATGTTAGAACCGGCGCCAGTTTCTCCCATCCCGCTGGAGGAGTTCATCCGCTTCAGGCGGGCCCCAGGAACCAGCCGTGTATTCACACATCGGCGGGCGCTCCACTTCCGGCCCATGCCATGCCTGCTCGATCAGGTCCACATATTTCCATGCATTCTCCACCTCATCACGCCGCGCAAAGAGGGTCGCGTCGCCGCTCATGGCATCAAGCAGCAGTCGCTCATAAGCCTCTGGACTGGCCTGCCCGAAACTGTTAGCATAGCTGAAGTCCATTTTGACGCGTTCCGTGCGAAGGGCCGGTCCTGGGATCTTGCACTGAATCCGCACGGAGACTCCCTCATCAGGCTGGATGCGCATGACCAGCA
This sequence comes from Verrucomicrobiota bacterium, assembly GCA_043769435.1. Taxonomy (GTDB): domain Bacteria; phylum Verrucomicrobiota; class Verrucomicrobiia; order Verrucomicrobiales; family V1-33; genus JAYVJI01. Next base: position 8,049 of record JAYVJI010000947.1, on the reverse strand, counting down.
CATTGGCCGGGTCGTCTTGCGTGCCCCGGTTGAAAAGCACGTGGGGGGGGCGCTTGAAGTGCACGGAAATTTCCGTCGCTTTTTTGGGCAGCTGTTTCCCGACCCTCAGGTAAAATGGCACGCCCTCCCAACGCCAGTTGTCTATACTGATCCGCATGGCGACATAGGCTTCGGTATTGGACTGCGGATTCACCCGCTCCTCCTCCCGGTAGCCAGGCACGGTCCTCCCATCCACAGTCCCGGATGTATACTGCGCCCGGACTACATTGGCAGCCACATCTGCGGCGTCTTTGAAGTGACGGATGCTCTTCAACACCTTTACTTTTTCATCGCGCACACCGTCAGCCGTGAGATCGGTGGGCGGCTCCATCGCCACCAGGCTCAACAGCTGGAGGAGGTGGTTTTGCACCATGTCCCGCAGGCCGCCGGCCTTGTCATAGTAACCACCCCGCCCGCCTTCCATGCCCAGATTTTCCGCACACGTGATCTGCACGTGGTCGATGTAGCGGCTGTTCCAGATCGGCTCAAAAATAGCGTTGGCAAAACGCAGCACCATGATGTTTTGGGCCGTCTCCTTGCCCAGATAGTGATCAATCCGGTAGGTGTGCGCTTCGGCAAACGTGTCATTGACCGCGCGGTTCAGCGTCTGCGCAGTGGTCAGGTCCGTGCCAAAGGGCTTCTCTACCACCGCACGCGCCCACTTGCCGGGCTTGGCTTTATTCAGTCCCGCCTTGCGCAAGTGCTCCAGAACAATCGGAAAATATTCCGGTGCCGTGCTTAAATAAAACAACCGGTTTCCACCAGCCCCTGCGGCATCCAGCTCATCCAGCAGCTTTGCCAGCCTCTCATAGCCTTCGTCATCTTCAAACTCGCTGCGGTGGTAAAATATCCCCTTGCTGAAGCTAGCCCAGAGCCGGTCATCATGTCCCGTCCGGGAGCACTTGCGGTTCATTTCCTCCAGCTCCATGCGAAATCCCTCATGCGTTTTCTCCCGCCGGGCAAACCCCACCAGCCGGAGTGTCGGTGGCAGATCTCCCTGCGCCGCCAGATTATACAGCGCCGGCACCAGCTTGCGCGCGGTGAGATCTCCGCTGGCCCCGAAGATGACGACCGTGCAGGATTCCGGACGGTTCCGGGCTACCAGGTCTTCGCGAAATGGATTGATGGCTTCCAAAATGTTGAGAGGAAAAATCAGTTAGGCTGGCAACTCCAGAATACCCCGGTTGCACACCGCCAAGGCTTTGCCTGCCCAGACAACTGCGCAAGCGTTTATGCGTGTCAAAGCACTTGACCCGCTTCAGATCCGCCCACTGGAGCGGCGGTTCGCATCCCCGGCATTCCCTTTGGACAAGTATCAGAAGCCGTAGCATTGGTGGCAAAACATTTCTGCCACTGATCCATGAAACGCACCCTTATCCTCCTGCTGCCGGCATTCACTTCCATGCTCCATGCGCAGGTATTTGATCCCGCTGAGGGCGCCGGCACTCCTGATAACAACGGCTCCGGGAATACCACGATCATAAACCCGGGGCCAAAAACCAGCAACAAACCATTTGTCGGCCAGGACATGCCATTTCTCGATCCTGGCAGCGAGACTGCCCAGTGGGATGGACGGATGTGGAATGTCGCCAACAACCGGCTTTTCCGAGCGCGATTCGAAAAATTCCTCGCCGCGCCGGACGAGAACAGCGCGCGGGACCAGGCCTACCGTGATCTGCTGCTGGCCGCGACCAAGGCCCTGTCCCCTTCCCACCCCGGCGGGCCCAGTATTCCGGAATGCATGCGCGCTATGGTCAAAGCAGCGGATACGCCCATCGACGCGAGACTGTGCGACTCGATCGCCCAGGCGGTTTACGCGGTCGTTCTGTCCCGGAAAAACACGCGCCTGCTGGACGCCATGAACAAGGCCATGGAAAAGGAGCGACATAATCTCGGGTGGAATATAGAAGTGACGGCTGACGCCGCAGAGGCCAGGCGCAAGCTCTCAGAACCCGCCGGAAAGCCCGGTGAAACCAAGCCTGCACCAATAGAAAAGGAAGTGGCGGACATGACCCGCGCAGGAACCTACATCAAGAAAATAGTCGAGATCGACGCCACTCGCCTGACAAATGCCGCCAAAATGACGGCCAGCGAACTGAAAGCGAAAGTAGAGTTTCAGGCCCTCATTGTTCAGTTGTTTCTGCAGCGCCGTTTTGAGCACGTCATTCTTTCCTGCCGGCTCTATCGGGCCTTGAATGAGGACGGGGACAATGAGTTGAAACTCAAGCAGGGCTCGGATGTGGACAAAATGTTCACCCGCACTACCGGCACCACTCCGACCGTGACTGCCCTTGATGCGCTGAGCAACGAGACCATCCGGGACGTAGATGAGGGCGTTCAGTCCTTCGATTACCTTGTGGAAAAAGGCGATCTGGAATCCGCCAGCAAGCGCCTCAGCGAGAGCTTTATCGTCGGCGAGTATCTGCCCCGTATGAGAACCCTCAAGCGGCTGCAAAAGGCGAAGGTTCTGAATTTTGTTCGCGACACCAACCAGCTTATCTCCGCCATTGAAGTGAAAGACTACACCCTGGCAGAAGAACTGGTCAACAAACTCAAGGAGACATCAAAGGATTTTGATTTCTCCAAGCCGAGGGCAGCCATCGAAACCGCCCGCAGCACCAGCGCCCTGCACATCATGAGCGCACGGAGCGCCGCCATTTCCAAGGATGACAAAAAGGTCGCGGAAGAGATCCGGAATGCCGCTGAAATCTGGCCCACCAATCCGGACCTTAAAGCCTTCTCCACACAGATCGCAAGCTACGGGGACATGCACAGCCGCATCCTCGGCAACCTTGATTCCCTCCTAGCGCAGAAAAACTACCGGCTCATCGCCACAGACATGGTCAAATATTCCGGAGCCGTCCTGGGCAAGCCTGACTACGAGCAGAAGCTCAAGGCAGCTCTTGAAAAAGTGGCCAGGGTGGACCGCGCTGTAGCCACCGCTCAGGAAATGGAAAAAGGAGGCGACTCCGCAGGAGCATGGGAAAGGCTCAAAGAAATCTCCCCGGACTTTCCCGAGGACAACGATGTGAACAGGTTGCTCATGACGCTTTCCGAAAAGAATCCTGAATTCATCCACGCACTTGAAGAGGCCAAAAAGCAGGAAGCCGCTAACCGCACAGGGATCAGCCTCTCATGGTACTTGAAAGCCAAACGGATTTATCCTAACAGCCTCGCGGCGAAGGCTGGCATCAACCGCCTCGCCAGCCGCATACTGCCGGATGGCAACAGCGCGCAGGATTCCACCCCAGAAGCAGACACGGCCCCAGCTGCGGCAGAAAGGGGCAAGGCCAGCAACCCGTTTTGAAAATCTAGCTGGTTCCCGGCGGCAAGGGGTACGGTTGCGGTGGATTCCATCCGCCCCCCCCCCCTTCGATCATCCATGGCAGCATCTCAAAGCACCGTTCTACCGCCAGAGAATACCACGACGAAACCTTCCCGCTGGAAAGAGCCTGGAGCGCCCACTTCTGCACCATGTCCGGCCCCCACTTCTCCTCCATGAAAATCACCGATGACGTCCGCAGCCCGCGTCTATTTCATGAGCGCGGCGACCTTTTCTTTGATCGCATCGGCCCAGATTTGGTAACCCTTTTGGCTGAGATGAAGGACATCCGGCATGATCTCGCGCGAGATGACACCACCGGTCCCGAGAAACTTGGCGCTGATGTCAAGGTAGTGGACCTTCTTGTTATCAGCCATCTTTTCGATCAGTTTGTTGATCTCTGCGTTCTGGACCCGCATGGGGTCATCCGCTTTTTCGCCACGGGGGAAGATGCCGAGGAGGAGCACTTGAGCATCGGGCGTGATGGTGGCGATCTTTTGCAAAATCGCCTGCACACCGGCGGCTGTTTGTGCGGCTGGTTCGCGACGGTGGCCGGTGTTATTCGTGCCGATCATGAGGACTATGGCCTTGGGCTTAAGTCCTTGGAGGTTTCCCTTATCGAGGCGGTGGAGGATGTGCTCGGTGCGGTCACCGCCGATGCCGAAGTTGGCTGGCTTGTATTCTGCCCATGCCTTGGCCCAGACTTCCTTGCCAGCCCCCTTCCAGCCTTCGGTGATGGAGTCGCCTAGGAAGACGAGATTGGCTTCGCCTTTTTTTGACTCCTCAGTGTAGGCCGTGATCTTGCCTTCCGTGCCACCATGGACGGCGGGAGTAGTGGCGGTCATGGGCGCGGCATCCTGCGCGAAGGCAGAGAGGGCGAAAACGAATGGGATGATGATGTGGGCAATGGCTTTCATATGTAAGTAAAACGGATCCAGACACGGCACCGTGCGTGGCGACAGGCGAAATATTTCGCGCATTCGCGGAGGGGCTTGCAGGTGCGACCGCCGGTCAGGGGGCTTGTGGCAGGGCCTTGATGTGTGCGGCAAACTCTACGCCATTCATCTTTCCCTCCACTTTCTCTGTGCCCAGCTTGATGCCCTTAACGTCATACAGCCGGCCTTCTGGCGAGATTGCTTTGACGCCGTACTGCTTCCCATCCGCAGCGATGGCCTTGATATTGATGATGGTTCCGTTCCGCGACACCCCCTTCACGTCCAGTTTTTCGCCCTCGGGTGTGACCGCCTTGATGGAAAAGACTGTGCCGTCCTCGCCGATGGCCTTCACAGGCATCAGCTTGTCCTCGCTCACGAGGATCTTGACCGGCAACTGCTTGCCATCCACGAGCGCCTTGATGTCGATCAGGTGGGCATTGCCGTCTGCTTCAATGGCCTTCACAGCGTGCAGCTTGCCGTCCTTGTCCACTGCTTTCACATCCAGGAGCCGGCCTTCGGGATGCACGGCTTTGACATGCCAGATTTTTTCGTCAGCGGCGGAGGAATGAGAAAGCGCAATGCCGGAAAGCGCGACCATGATGAGGTTAAGAAACGAGCGGCGATGGGTAGTCATATTGATCATCGCAGTAAAGACTCGCGCCGGGAAAACAAGGCAAAATAAAAACCAGCTGCCAGTACTGCCGGTGCCGGACGTTGAGCCCGCCGCCGTTTTTCTAAAGCTCACGCAGCAGGGCTTCGGCTATGCGCATACCGTCCACAGCGGCGCTGATGATGCCGCCGGCGTAGCCTGCTCCTTCGCCCGCCGGATAGAGGCCGGGGGTGCTGATACTGTGAAAGGTTTCTGGATGCCGGGTCATGCGCAGCGGGGATGAACTGCGGGTCTCCACTGCCGTGAGCACGGCCTCCGGATGCGCAAAGCCACGGAGTTGACGCTCAATGGCGGGGATGGCTTCCCGCAGGGTCTCGGTAACGTATGCCGGCATGAGGGCATGGAGGTCGCAGGGGGTTACGCCTGGTTGATAGGAAGGGACCACGCTACCCAGTACCCCAGTGGCGCGGCGGGCGAGAAAATCGCCGCTCGTTTGCACAGGCGCGTAGTAGTTTCTGCCGCCCTCTATGAAGGCCCGGCGCTCCCATAGCCTCTGAAAATCGATGCCTGCGAGCGGGCCGCTCCCGCCTGCATGGGCATAGTCGTCCGGGCTGATATCAACCATGAAACCGGCGTTGGCATTGGCCTCGGCTCTGGCGTAGCTGCTCATTCCGTTAGTCACGACTCCGCCGGGCTCGCTGGAGGCCGCTACCACCAGTCCGCCCGGGCACATGCAGAAGCTGTAGGCGGCGCGCCCATTCCGGCTGTGGTGAACGAACTTGTATGGCGCTGCTCCCAGCCGCTGCTGGCCGGCCCAGCGGCCGTACTGCGTTTGATCGATGAGGCCCTGCGGGTGCTCGATACGCACGCCGATGCTGAGGGACTTGGCTTCCATGCAGACGCCGGCTTCATAGAGCATGGAAAAAGTATCCCGCGCACTGTGGCCTATGGCGATGACTACCCGCTCTGCGGCGATCTCCCCGCCTGTGCTCAACTCCACGCCGCGCACGGCTCCGGCAGCATCTTTCAGCAGGCCGGTGAGGGTGGTGCTGTAGCGCAAATCACCACCGAGGCTGATGATTTCCTCCCGCACATGGCGCACGACGGTGATGAGACGGTCCGTGCCGATATGCGGGCGGGCTTTCACGAGGATGTCCTCTGGCGCACCTGCCTTTACCATTTCCCGAAGCAGCCAGGGGATGCGGTGATCCCGGTCTTTTATCTGCGTGTAGAGCTTGCCGTCGGAAAAAGTACCCGCCCCGCCTTCGCCAAACTGGACATTCGAATCCGGATCCAGCTCCAGCCCTCGTCGCCAGAAGCCGGTAACATCCCGCGCCCTGGGCCCGGCCTGTTTTCCGCGTTCCAGGACGATGGGCCGCCAGCCGGCGCGCGCCAGGATCAGCGCACAAAAAAGGCCGCAGGGGCCTGTCCCCACAATGACTGGCCGCTGCGCGGGAAGCCTGCGGCCCTGTGTGATTTCGGGCAGGCCTTTATAGTTCCGCTCCGGCACCGGGCTCACTCGCGCCAAGGCTGGATCATGCTGGCGCATCGCCTCCTCCTCATCGGTCACTTCCACATGCACCGTGTAGTTCAGCGAGACCTTACCGTGGCGCGCATCTACTGCCCGGCGGTACACCCCCACCTTCGTCACTGCCTGCGGGACCACGCGCAAGGCACGTGCCACCGCCATGTAGAGGTCCTCTTCAACATGGTCCACGGCAAGCTTCAGTTCAGAAAGTTCCAGCATAAAAAATCAATGTTACGCGGGCGCGCTTCCACCTTCAAGTCAACCACCGATCCTTTTCCGGCACAGTCCAGCATCACCCAGCATCACGGAGCCCCACATTTTTTCTCCTCTTTTGCGCCAGCTTTTTCTGCTGCGGCTTTCTCTGCTACGGCCTTCTGCAAGAGTTCGCCTGCCGTTTTTCTGGCGATAGCTATCTCCGCTGGATTGAGTGAAAACCCTGTGGTCCCTGACTGCATGAGATTGGTGCTGTCCTGCCGGTGCTCGAGTCCCAGCGCATGGCCGATCTCATGAGAAGTGACCCGGGGTAAGGGTTCATCAAGCCCGCCGCTCACTTCCTTCAGCGCGGCCGTGTCTTTCACCACCATGAGCCTGCCGTCATAGAACCCGTTAGGCGGCGCTGTTTTGATGTAGCAGACGTTTAGCGCATCTCCGCTTAGCTTGTCGCGGGGAACCATGGCACTGATTTTATCCAGCTCCGATAGCTGCAAGAGTTGCTCTTTTGCGGGGAGGACTGCTGCGGTGGTGACGATGGATTCGATCTCAAATTGTATCCCGGCAGCAGCCCACACGGTATTCACCTTGCCAAAAATGCGGGTGATGTCCGCCTCTGTGAGCGTGGTATGCATGGCGGGAGTGGCGGTGGACTGCATCAAGTGGACCCGCACCGGCAGCTTGATGGTGCCCGCGGCGGGAGCTGGGGGTTCGCCTGCGGGGATCGCTGCGGCGGTTGCCAAAAAGGCTAGGGTGCGGGAAATGAGCTTCATAGCAGTGGTCATCCACGGTGGATGCCGCTAGCGCAAGGGGACCGCTGGCGCGCTTCACGGCCCGCACCCGTGAACGCGCGCAGTCCCGGGTTTGACAAATTCTTGAGAGCAAGTCCTTTATCACTCGTTACATGCTACAGCATATGCTACAGCATATTTCCCACCACCAGTTCCTCCCTTATGAATAGAACCGTAATGACTCACTTCGCGTGGGGCCTCTCCGCAGTCACTGCTTTCGCAGCAGGGATTTACTTTGGGCGAACCGATACCGCCCCTAGCTCCCAGGAGCGCCGCAGTGCCTCCGCAGAGGGAAGTAGCAGCGACTCCCGGTCTGCTGACGGCGCTGCGGGCCATTCAGGCCGGAACATAGCAGGCACGGATGCTGGTGTGCCAGCGCACCAGCCGCCGCGCGTGCTGACAACGCGCGAGATCGAGGCCTTGGCCAGGGACGCCTTCACAGAGCCTAATCCATTAACCCGGCACGCCGCTTTTGCAAAACTGCTGGCCTCGCTGACCCCTGAGAATGTCAAGTCCGTCATGGAGTCCATGAAGACGAACCGTGCCGGAGGCGAGCAGTGGGGCCTTTTTCTCTATGCTTGGGGCTCTATGGATCCAACTGGGGCGCTGGCGCA
>JAYVJI010000946.1:0-1745 GCA_043769435.1 Verrucomicrobiota bacterium | reverse complement strand
CGGCCCCCTATCCAGGGAAAATCATTCCCTATGATCTGAAGGAACTGGGCGGTGAAATGATCTGTCAAAAGGACTCATTCCTCTGCGCGGCGATGGGGACGAAGGTCGGCATCGCCTTTGCTCAGAAGCTGGGCGTCGGTCTGTTTGGTGGTGAAGGATTTATCCTCCAAAAGCTCACGGGCGACGGGCTGGCGTTCATCCATGCCGGAGGCCACATAATAAAGAAAGAACTGCGGGGCGAGACGATGATGGTGGACACTGGCTGTATGGTGGGCTTCACCAAGGGCATCCAGTATGACATAAAGCGTGCGGGGAATTTGAAGAGCATGGTCTTTGGCGGGGAGGGGCTCTTCCTAGCCACGCTCTCCGGTTATGGCACCATCTGGCTGCAAAGTCTGCCCTTCTCCAGGCTGGCAGCGCGGGTCCTAGCGAATGCTCCCGGCGGAGGAGCGAGCGCTGACTCAGGCTCGATCCTAGGCGGACTTGGCAACCTCTTCGGAGATTGATTTTCCAGCCCATGGAGCATCCCATTCTTATCCTGACCGGACTGCTGGCGGGCGCGTTAGGGCTCTTCAGCTTCAGCCACCCGTGGGCCAAAAGGGGCGGACTGCTGCTGGTGATGGCGTTAGGTTGCGGCACCGGGCTGCTCTCTGGCAGCTGGTGGGGCGGCCTGCTGGGACTGCTGCCGCTGATCTGCCTGCCATGGGTGATGATCACGCTGCAGGCCAGGAACATGCGGCTGCCCCTCACCCGCGCGCTCTCCGGGAGGTTTCCCCCGGCCTACGATGCGTTTCCACATCTGGGCGATCTTACAGAGGCATTGGAGGGTGAGGGATTTGACCGCACCGATGACTCGGGCTGGGATGGCGGACAGGAACGCCATTTTCTGCGCATCTTCTACCACGAGCAGTCCCGCACCCAGGCAGCCATCTGCCTGATAGAGCATGGCGAGGCGGGACTATATTACATGACCCTGACGACACGGACCGTGGATGGACTCTTGATCATCACCTCTGATTGCCCCTCCACTGGACACCTGAAGGACGCGCCAGAGGTGATTTTTCGCCGGACTGCCGGTGACGGCACGGTGCCCGGACTGGTGCTGAATCATGAATCCTATCTGCAGTCCGTGGAAATAGAGGACGCGGATCGCGAGGCGATGGACGTGGAAACCCTCGCTGAGCGCCTGAGCGGAGAGCGGCTGAAGCAGGTGCAGCATAATGTGACCAGCGGCATTATTGAAGACTCCGGCAGCGGGCTGTTCCGTTATTCATGGCGCGGGTGTTTTTATCTCTGGGGCCAGTTTCTGAAAGACCTCGTCAGGGCGGCATGAGCGGTCTGGCCAGCAGGGGGAAATGGGGCGCGCTGGCTGCGCTGGCTGCGCCGGCTCTGTTAGGCTGGGCGCTTTGTTCCACGTGGGGCGGCAGGTATTCTGCGGCAGAGGCGTGGTCGCTTTTTCAGTCTGCTAAGGACCCCGCAGTGAGCCTGCCGTGGCAGGCCGCTGTGGCCCTGGGATTAAGGATAGCAGCGGTCCTAGCTTCCTTGGTTTTTTTATTGGGAGCCGCAACGTGGAGATTCTGGGCTCCGACGGGAACCTCCGCAGGCAAGGCCGGAAAAGTCTGGTGCCCTTGGTGGCTGTGGCTGCCTCTCCTCCTAGCGGCCGCATTCACCCGGAGCGAACTGGCGCGCGGCAGCATGTGGTGGGACGAACTCTGGAATGTGCGATATGCTACCGTGGGGGAGTG
>JAYVJI010000945.1:0-5174 GCA_043769435.1 Verrucomicrobiota bacterium | reverse complement strand
CCGGCCTGCGCGCGCTCCCACCCAAAGCCGCAGCCATGACGTGGCTGGCGGTGATCCTCGATGAGGCCCAGGCCATTAAGAACCCCACCAGTGATTCCGCGCGCGCCGCCTGTGCGCTGAAGGCCAGACACCGGCTCGCCCTCACCGGCACTCCAGTAGAAAACCGCCTCCAGGACCTCTGGAGCATCATGGCCTTTGCCATGCCCGGCGTCCTCGGCACCCGCGCTGCCTTCAACCGGCTCTATGATGCCAAAGACGACCCCCTCGCCCGCCGCAGACTAGCCGCTAGAGTCCGGCCTTTTCTCCTCCGCCGCACCAAGGGACAGGTAGCCCAGGACCTGCCGGACAGGATTGAGGAGGACCTGCTCTGCGAAATGGACGGCCTCCAAGCCACTCTCTACCGCGCTGAACTGAAAAGCGCCCGGCAGATAATCCTCAAGCTCAAGAGCGCTGAGGAGCTGAATAAAGCGCGCTTCAACATCCTGACATCTCTGCTCCGGCTCCGCCAGATTTGCTGCGACCCGCGCCTCCTCAGCACCAATGCCAAAGCCAGTGACAGCGCTAAGCTGGACGCCCTCCATGACACCGTCGGCCCGCTCCTGGAGGAGGGCCACAAGGTCCTGATCTTCTCCCAGTTCGTCACCATGCTCGGCCTTTTGCGTAACAGCTTTACGCAAAACGGCACGCCCGTTTTCTACCTAGCCGGAGACACTGAGGACCGCGGTACTCTGGTTAGGAATTTCCAGGCCGCGGCGGGTGCAGCCGTATTCCTCATCAGCCTCAAGGCCGGAGGCGCCGGCCTCAACCTCACCGCCGCCAGCCACGTCATCCTCTTTGATCCATGGTGGAATCCCGCCGTGGAGGCCCAGGCCATAGACCGCACCCACCGCATCGGCCAGACACAGAAGGTCATCGCATGGCGCTTGCTCATCAAGAACAGCATCGAAGAAAAAATACGCCTGCTTCAGAAGCAAAAAGCTGGAGTGGCGAATGACCTCCTCGGCGAGGAAAAGTTCAGCGAAAGCCTGACCCTCAACGATCTGCAGTTTCTGTTTTCCGAGTGATGCCTACCGCCGACACTCAGCCCCCGCCCGTTCTCGAGGTCTCCGGCCTGCGCAGGGAGTTTGAGGGCGGCAGCGTTGCTGTGCACGATCTCAGTTTTCACATCCAGCCGGGCGAGGTGGTCGGCCTGCTCGGCGCCAACGGAGCCGGTAAGACCACAGCCATGAGCATCATCCTCGGGCTTATGTCACCGACGTCCGGCAGCGTGCGCATCTTTGGTCTGGACCCCATGCGGGAACGCATCCGCATACTCCGGCAGTGTAACTTCGCCTCCACCTACACCGACCTGCCAGGCAACCTCCTTGTCTGGCAAAACCTAACCGTTTTTGCGCGGCTCTACAGAGTGCCTGACCACAAGCGCCGGATCCGCGAGCTGCTGGAGCTTTTTGAAATAGGTCATCTCCATGACCGCGTCACCGGCCACCTTTCCGCAGGGGAGAGCACCCGCCTGCATCTCTGTAAATCCCTGCTCAACAACCCCCGCCTGCTCATGATGGATGAGCCCACCGCCAGCCTCGACCCGGACATCGCGGATAAAGTCCGCAAGATCATCCGCCGGGTCCAGCGGGAGCGCGGCATCGCCATCCTCTATACCAGCCACAACATGCGGGACATAGAAGAGGTCTGCGACCGCGTCCTCTTCATGCATAAAGGCCGCGTCGTCGCCGCCGGCACCCCGCCGGAAGTCATCGCCAGCTTTTCAGAATCCAGTATGGAGAACGTCTTCATCCGCATCGTGCGTGGCGGAGACCTCGAGGTGCCGCCGGCTGAGTGAGGCCATAGCCATAGCGGGTGTGACCGCTGGCCAACACAGGCGAGACGCACTGTGTTCCTCTCGCCTTTTAAGTTCAGACGTCACGGCGCGGACACACCCGCCATAGCCCGCACGTTCGCTGGAAGCAGCGCCACAGCTCTCCGCCTCAACGCTCCTCCTTGACCCAGCGCTCCCGCCAGAACACCCGGGAAATTTTCCCCCGGGCATCAGGCTCCAGATCCGGACACTCGCGCCAGCTGCGTGGCACGTGCCCGGCCGGCAGCCGCCCTGATGCCTGCTCCCGTACTTCCTGCAGGCGGAATCCGGGGAACAGACGCAAGCACGCGATGATTTCCTCGCCCCGCAGCGGATCGATGGAGGGCACACCAAACACGACACAGTGCTGAATCCCCGGAATCCCTTGCAAAGCCTCCTCGATGATTCCCGGAGCGATCTTGCGGCCGGCACTGTTGATAGTATCCCCCGTGCGACCGGTCAGAAAGACTTGGCCTTCCCTGAGGTCCGCCATATCTGTGCTTTGGAAGAGGCCGCCGGAAAGCGAGGGGTCAGGCTCAAGGTAACCCATGGCCACAGCCTTGCTGCGCACCTGTAGATGACCGTTTTCATTCACGCTCAACTGCACGCCATCCATAGGCTTTCCGGCACAGGCCGGATCAGTCCGCGGCACATCCGATGCATCATAGGCGATGCCCCCGCACTCGCTGCTGCCGTAGAAGTTATGTATTTTCAGGCCGGAGTTCTCATACACAGCAGACTCCAGAGCCAGCGGCAGGGCAGCACCCGCAGAGATGGCCAGGGCGATCCGGGCGGTGGGAAGGCCCGCATTTTGCCATGCCCGCCACATAGCCGGAACAGCCGGTAACACACAGCGGTCTGTCAGAGCCAAAGCCTGCGCCATGGCTCCCGGCAGCGGGGAGGACACATGGATAAGCGGCACGCCGTGGAGCAATAACGGCAGCACCAGATTCGAAAAGCCGTAGCTGTGAGACATGCTGATGACAGCAATGTTAGGCCACTCCCGCCGCAGCTTCATCGTGCTGCAGATGGACGCGGCATCCGCTGCCAGCTGCGCCGCACTACACAACACATAACGCCGCTGCCCGGTGCTCCCGCTAGTTGTCTTCACCACCCCCGTTCCTACAGGCAAGTCCCGCAGCGGTGCGGGCAGCGGTCCCGGTAGGTCCTGAAGCAAAAGAGGCACACCGTCGCGAAAGCCACGCAGCACCGCAGCCAGAAAAGGCACTCCCTTTCCTGAGACCACCGCCGGCCCGTGACAGCGCGGCAACGCCTCCGCCGCTGATGCCAGCGAGGCCCGCGTCCACACTGCTCCCCCGGCAGCCTCCTGCACGGCCATCGCCTGCGGCTCCGCCTCCACCATACTCTGCCATCTGAGCCAGAGAGATTGACACCCTTTTACATCCATCATTTCCTCACTGCCGCCTCCCTCGCTTCCCGCAAATGGAAATCCCCACAGGAACCTCAACGGCTGACAGCATGACTCCAACTCACGGACGCACGGACCAGCGGCAACGGATAAATATCCGCGCAGTGCCCGGTGGATCTACCAATTCGCAGGTGAAACGCTCGTAGTCGCCAGTGGTAATCCGTGTTAGGATAGTGAACGGGGTATCTGCCCAGCCGCCGGCATCGCTGCTTGTTTGCAGCGCAAAGACTGCGTCATCAGCGGCCAGAGCATGCGTCACATGGAAAAGCCAGCGCCCCTGGGCATCACGGGTGACAACCGGCAGGCGGTCGAGCGCTGGCTGGCCGGGGTCGCTGCCGCTGGAATATTCAAGAAACGGACCCAGCCCGTCCTGATCCCCGTCCGCAGTATCCGACGTGATACCCGCCAAAGTCTTCCACGCGGCATATCCCACGCTATCGCTAGCCAATGGCGTACCATTTGCCGGACCGGAAGCGCGCCAGTTCAACGCCGTGCTCCCATCGGGATTAGTAGTAGGTTTGATCAACCCCAAGCTGGGGCCGCCACCGTCTGCCTCCGACGGCCACAGTCCAGACGTGCCGTAGGTGAAACTTAGGATTTCTGCTCCACCAGCTGATTCCACGCGGATCAGCTCCCCGGCGTTTTCTAGTCGATCATGCAGATATTCCCCCACGATGGAGCTGGAGGCGATGGCAGGATAGCGCACGGCGAAAGCGGCTCGATTGCTCACAAGGATGAGGCGCTGACCAACTGTCAACATAGTGTTCAAGGGGAACGTGAAATCCACCCCGCTGGTGAATCGACTGCCGGACAGATCGATACTGTTAGCGGAAATATTTATTAGTTCGATAAACTCAAACTCATCTGCATTAGTGAACCCTGCTGCCAGCTCCAAAGAGGAAGGGTCTGCCGGGTGGTAATGTAATTCACTCACCACAAGGTTGCCCGCTGCGGCCGGGGTGCCAGAAAAGTAATAGCCCGTGGCAGGAGCACTCCAAAGTGTCGCCGTCTTCGCCCGGGCCACCAGCTGGGAACTACTAGCGATAGCGATGGAAGCTCCGCTCGCCAGGGTTAGCGCGGCGGGATTTATGGCACCGCCAGCAAGGCGAGGATCGGTGCCATTCAGGGTGTAGTAAATGACTCCCTGAGTGGCGGTCAGGGTGACGCTGGCCGTCTGCCCACCGGCAGGACTTCGCACGGGCTGGGGCACAAACTGGGCATCAAGCCAGGCGGTGCGCAGGGTCAGCCAATTGCGCACAATGTCCATTTCATCGCTGAAGCTAGCCGTGGTGCCTGTATCCGGCCCGTCCCGCGGTGGAGTGGCCGTCCACCTAGCGTAGTTGCGCACGGCCGCTTCGTTGATTTCGGATTCGTATTGGGTTATTATTCCAGTGATATTGGTGTTACTGAGGATGCCCCCGCGCAACTCCGCCCAGCGGTCCGTGTAGCGCTGCCAGAAGTCGGGATCAGTCCAGAGAAACCTCCACCATCCCCATGTCAGGATGTCCGTCGCTGGCTGGATGGCGCTCCAACCAGTGGGCGTAGCACTGCGGGAATCGGTGGAGCCTATCGTGCGGTCAAAATCCCAGATGGGGCCGGCGATCAACTTGCCGTCTTTATGTTTGTGCATGTAAGTGCTGAGGCGGAGACAATCCGCATTTTGTGCCAGAATATTGAGCAAGCCGTGATCCACCCACGAATCACGATCAATGTAATCTGTGTAATGCAGACCGGTGGCTGGGTTGGTGCGATTGGTCTGCACGACGGCGTCCTCAAATGCTTGAACATAGTTCCTAATGTAGGCGGACTGGGCTGCGGGAATGGCGGGACCGGGTGAAGGCAGTTCTTCCGGATAGCCGTAGTTGAGCCTCACTTCGTTGCCGAACGGTTCCG
>JAYVJI010000944.1:0-4998 GCA_043769435.1 Verrucomicrobiota bacterium | reverse complement strand
ATGCCCGGCCAGGAGGCGGTGCGGTCATGGCCCAATTTGCCGCACTGGGTTACATTGAAAACCATGAGAGCGACCCGGAAGCGGCAGCGGAGTCTGCGCAGTATGAGGCGGCATGGCATTTGGCGCAGGTCTATCTGGTGACGGACCGGGCTGAGGCTGGCGTGGAGATCCTGACAGATTTGCTGGCACGTCGTCCGTGGGAAACGAGGGCTATCCAACAACTGGCGAATGCTGCGGTGCGGGCCGGCTGGTGTGTGTGGGCGAGGGACATCATCCTGGCAGCATGGCCCGGCGGTGATCCTGCGCTCCCGCCGGCTCCTGTGCTACTGATCATGGCCCGGGCCTGCATGGGGCTGATGGACCGGAAGGGAGCGGCATTCTATGCCTCCCGGGCCGCCATGCTCATGCCCCGGCATCCCGCGCCATGGGTGGAACTGAGCCGTATTTTTCTGGCCATAGGAGAGGATGCCTCTGCTGAGCACGCGTGCCGCCGGGCCATCGCGCTGGATGCAGCTTTTGCCTCGGCATGGGAAGTCCTGAGTGCTGTTTGTCTGCACCGGCATGATGACGTTGCTGCCCTTGCCGCAGCTGAGGAAGCCCTGCGTCTCATCCGTCAGATGGCCGGCGCGGAGTTGCATCGCGGGCTGGCTCTGGCCCGCATGGGGCGCAGTGCAGAAGCCCGTCTGGCATTCCGTGCCGCCGCTGAGATGCGCCCGGATGACCCTTCAGCGTGGCGCTTTCTCAGTGCCCTCCCGGACACCGGTACCGGTGATTTTTTCCGCAAGGCCTGTCAGGACCAGTCCCGGCGCTTGAGCCGGGAACGGGCTAGGTCCCTGGGCGCGCGGCGGTCCCGGGCGCGGGAATCCAGACCGGTGCCGGACCTGCCTCCTCCCGCGGCCAGAGCGGCGGAAATCGCCCGCCAGCGCCCGCGTCCCGGGGCGGTGCCTCTGGCGGTAATTTCCCGGACCTTCACCATAGTCAGCGGACTCCCCAGGAGCGGCACCAGCCTGATGATGCAGATGCTGGCGGCGGGCGGGCTGCCTCCTTTGACGGATGGCCTGCGGATCGCAGATGAGGATAATCCCCACGGCTATTTTGAGTGGGAGCCGGTCAAGCAAATCGCCCGGAACCCTCACCTGCTGGATGGTCCGGAATGTGTCGGGCGCGCGCTGAAGGTAGTCACCGCCCTGCTTCCGGCGCTGCCCCGGCATCACCGCTACCAGGTTATTTTCATGCAGCGGAATGCAGAGGATGTAGCGCTCAGCCAAGCGCGGATGATGGCGCGCCGGGGCACCGGAGGCCCGGCTCCGGCAGCGGACATGGCAGGCCTTTTGGAAAAGCACCGGCGCGAGCTACTGGCCTGGCTGCGCCGATGTCCGGATCTGTTTGACGTGCTGGAAATCTCCTGCGAGGCGCTCTTTGTAGAGCCCCTAGCTGAAGTCGCACGCATCGCCGCTTTTCTTGGGCCGGGGGTTTTGCCGCATCCTCACCAAATGCCAGGGGTCATCCACTTGCGGCCATTCCCGGCGCCTCCTGCGGGGCTTTGAAATCACACCCGTTTATCTATCTATCTATCTATTGCTAACAATTCCAACAATTCCATGAAAGTCGAAATCCCCATGGGCGCTGAGGCAGTGCCGGGTGGATATGAAGTGAAGACAGCCAGTGTGGGGCTTATGTTATGTTATAAGGCTCGCAACGCAACAGGCAGCGGCTTCGTCCAGTGCAGGTGCATGATCCACCAGCACAAAAAAACCGGGGCACCCGCTCTGTTGATCACAGAATCGAGCACCCCGGCGGGTGAATTATCAGGCTTTTAAGCTGGCGGCTAGCGCTTCAGGGAATCGCGGATTTCAGCGAGCAGCGCCTCGGTAGGCGTGGGACCTGGAGGCGGAGCAGCTGCTTCCTTTGCCTTCATTCTCGCGAGCAGGACGTTCGCAGGCTTCACGATGACAAAGAAAATAACTGCGGCTGTGATCAGGAAATTGATCACAGCACTGATGATGACGCCGAGGTCAAAAATCCAGAGTTTCAGCCCAACATTTGCCCCACCTCCCAGCAGATTCAGAATAGGTGTGACGATACCTGCCGTGAAGGCCGCGACTATGGCTCCAAAGGCAGAGCCGATGATCACACCGGTTGCGAGATCAACGACGTTTCCCTTAAGGATAAATTTTTTGAATTCTTCTAACATAATATTCTTGTGTGCTTGTATTGGTTATGGTCGGATTTGTTGGATAACAAGATAACGATTAAGCAAACCGCCGGGCAATGCAAGCTGGATTGAGAGCGTGTTAGAATCTCAGTTCCTCGCCGAAGATGTGGCGGGCGGCCTCGGCCACGTCTTTGTCTCCGCGTCCGGAGAGATTGACGATGAGAATGCGGTCCGGGGCTAGGGTGGGGGCCAGCTTTTTGGTGTAGGCGAGTGCATGGGACGTTTCCAGAGCGGGGATGATGCCTTCCACTCGGGATAATTCCTGAAAGGCGTCGAGCGCCTCGGCATCTGTAGCGTATTCGTAGGCGATGCGGCCCTGCGCACGGTAGTAGGCGTGCTCGGGCCCGACGGCCGCGTAGTCCAGACCGGCACTGACGCTGTGCGTGAGCTGGATCTGGCCATCGGCATCCGCTAGGAGCATGGTCTTGGTGCCCTGGAGCACACCGAGACGGCCACCCTGAAAACGGGCCGCATGACGCCCCTCCACGATGCCGTCGCCCCCTGCTTCCACACCGGTCATTTTCACGCCCTCCTCGCCTAGGAAGTCATGGAACAGGCCTATGGCATTGCTACCGCCGCCGACGCAGGCAACGAGGTGATCCGGCAGGCGACCTTCCTTTTCCATGATCTGCCGGCGGGTCTCCACGCCTATGATGCGGTGGAAGTCCCGGACGATCATGGGGAAGGGGTGGGAGCCGAGGGCGCTGCCGAGGATGTAGTGAGTGGTGCGGACGTTGGTGACCCAGTCCCGCATCGCCTCGTTGACGGCTTCCTTCAGTGTGGCCTGGCCGGCGGTGACCGGGCGGACTTCCGCGCCCAGAAAGCGCATCCGGGCTACGTTCAATGCCTGGCGACGCATGTCCTCTGCGCCCATGTAGATGACGCACTGGAAGCCGAATCTGGCGGCGACCGTGGCGGTGGCGACACCGTGCTGTCCGGCCCCTGTTTCTGCGATGATCCGGTGCTTACCCAGCCGGCGGGCGAGCAGGATCTGGCCCAGCGCGTTGTTGATTTTATGAGCCCCGGTGTGGAGCAGGTCCTCCCGCTTCAGGTAAATGCGCGCACCCTTCAGCTTCTTTGTCCAGCCCTCTGCGAAATAAAGCGGAGTAGGCCGGCCAACGTAGTCGATCAGAAGGCCGTCCAGTTCTTTATGAAAGCCGGGATCGGCCTTAGCCCGGGCATATTCTTCCGTCAGCTCGCGCAGGGCGAACATGAGCGTCTCGGGCACGAACATACCACCGAATGGACCGAAGTGCCCGTGGGCGTCCGGCAGGGACTGAGGAGGGAGTGAGGACATAAAGTGTCAGGAATCTACGTTGCGGGGCATGATGGTGATGCGCTTCATGCGGCAAGCATCTTCAGGAGACCATGAGCACAGGCCGGGGTCATCCTTGAAGAGACCGTGGACCAGGCGGCGCTGGTAGCTGTTCATGGGATCCAGTTTTATCGCGCGGCCGGTCTTGCGCACTTCTTCAGCGGCCTCGCGCACTGCTGTCAGGAAGGCCTCGTCCTTGCCTGAGCGGAAGCCATTCACGTCCACCCGGACGCGGGGCGCATCCGCGTGCTTTTGCCGCAGCAGCTTGTTCAGGAGGTGCTGGAGGTCATCCAGATGCATGCCCGCTTTGCCTATAAGTGCCGGGGCGGCTTTCTCATCGGCCTCAATGCTCAGCAGCGGCGATGCGGGATCACCGGAGATCGTCACCTGGCATTGATAGCCGAGGTGGGTCAGCATGAGGGTGAGAATGTCCTGAGCGGCGGTGGCGGCGGGTGTCATGGCTGGGGGGAGCAAAGCGCAAACGGCGGGGATTTCATGCGGAATCTTCAACTCTCATCACGGTCACGAAAGGCGCTGCCGCTGCTGCCGCCGGGTCTGGGTGCTCCGGGCTTTTTTTTCTGCTGGGCAGCCTGCTTTTGTTTTTGCAGTTCCAGCGCGCGCTCGAAGAATGACGCTTTGGGTGCGGCTTTCGTCAGCACAGGCTCCGGCTGGCGATTGATGAGCCATGTCTGGAAAATGCCGAAGATATTCTGCACCGTCCAGTAAAGAGCTAGGGCGCTGGCATTGCTGTAGCAAAAGGCTAGGAAGAGGAAAGGCATAAACTTCAGCATCTTCTGCTGCATCGCCATTTGTTCATTCATCTGTGCCGGCTGCGGGGCCATTTTCATTTGGATGAACATGGTCACCGTCATGAGGAGCGGCATGATGTTGATGGGAAACCCGGCGATGTGCGCGACGGTATCCGGCATGGAAAGGTCATGCGCCCAGAGGAACGCATGTCCGCGCATTTCCACCGCTGCATTCAGCATCCCGAAGTAGCCGAGAAATATAGGAAACTGAAAGAGCAGCGGGAGGCAGCCGCCTACGGGATTCACGCCATAAGTCTTGTAGAGCCCCATCGTCTCCACCTGCATCTTTTGCGGGTTATCTTTGTGCTTTTCCTTTATCTCCGCCATCATCGGAGCCAGCAGGCTCATGCGCTTCATGGCCCGGGTGGACTTCATGTGCATGGGCCAGATACAGAGGCGCACGGTGATGGTCAGCAGCATGACGGCGATGCCGTATACCCCGACCCAGCTGTAGAATTTATTCAGGGCCCCGAGGAACAACCTGCTGAGGACGCGGAATATACTGAAATACATGACCTGATTCCGGTCTCCGCCTAGGCGGTTGAGCACGGTGCCGCTGCGGGGGCCGGTGTAGATAGTGCCGTCCCACGTGTAGGTGCTGCCCGGGGCGATGGATACAGGGGTGATCCCCACTGCAGCGGAGACGCCGTCCTTATCCT
>JAYVJI010000943.1:0-3171 GCA_043769435.1 Verrucomicrobiota bacterium | reverse complement strand
TGCCACGCTCTGTTGTCAGGATTTCCAAGACGGCTGCAGCTAGTTTTGAAATATCTTTCCTGCGATTTTTACTATTCCGAGCGACTTCTGATATCGTTGCCAAATCTCTTAATGAAACAGTTCTCGACATGCTCAACTTATCAATTTGAAATTGATTTCCCGGATGATCCTCGAAGAGAAATGCCATGAGAGTCAAGTGACCAGCAGCGTCTGTAAGTTCCGGAAAGCATCTCACTGTAAGGGTTTGCTGTGACTCTAGAATATCAGTCACAGCTAATGGTGGTGTGGTTAGTCCGAGAGCGCGGACTGCTAACTGGTCACTGTAGTATGTAGAGCGCGGAGTAGATACGCTTCCTGAAAAGTCAGCAGAGAAGCCCCTGTATGCAGCGAGGGGTTGGAATCCAGAGTAGCAAAGCCACACCTTCTCACGTAATTGTAACTGTCTCTGGGTGTTCAAGATGGTTGGGATACATTTGTGCAGAAGATTTGTGCAACCTTTTTTGACCAAGCTCGTTATTATCAAATCTTCACTCTCTACAACGCGAGGATCATTTATATTTTCTATTATTTTCATAGGATCCTCGCGGACCGTATTTTCAAGTAGTTCTGCGATAGTGTCTTCCTGTTCTGCAACTAACAATAGCTGGCTAAAGGATACTCCACGTTGGTAGGTATGCGGAATAACTTGCGCCTGAGCCACTGGCGCAGGGCGACTGGATATCTTGCCTACGGAGACGCCTAATAATCCTCCGGAAATAATAGAGCATATTAGACAGAACAATCTAAGGGAAAAAGAGTTCCACATATGTTGCAATTTGAAATGTGCTTAAATAATCCTTAAGCACTATTGATTAAATTATTTGACAAAATGCACTTAAGAGGCGCTAGCTCTTCGCGATACTGCAAAACCATACAGGCTGTCATAATGAGGCAAGCTCGAATCCCAAATATCTTTGTATTCTCCAACTGGTCCTCCATTATAAGTAGTGTCATAAACTCTCCTGTATCCTCCTTGTGTGTAAGGATTTAGCACTTGAATAGGTCCATATAAAGAGCCCGACCAGACAGAAGCACTGCCATTTCCACCATTAAATGCTATAGGGTCACCATTGTGGGCCAATATCCAAGCATCCATAGCATCCTCTGCGGCCTGCCACGATGTGTGGACGGGGCCGCTGTCATAATGCTCAACAGCAGACGTTGTACTGGGTGAACTGAATGGAATAGCTTCCGGCTATGGCAGCAATTGGTGTCAGCATGACTGCTAAACCACTATAGCTCCCGGTGCGCAAGAGTTGGCGCCTGTTAAAAGGGACTATACTTCCTGATAAGTCGTCTGTATTCATGTCTTTAGTAAAATCAGTATTTTGTATAAGGTTAACTTAAAAAAGAAAGCCATCCGGGCACTCTCCTGAGTGTGCGGAACTAGATTTAAGTCAACCGTAATTTCGGCTTAGTTTGTGGAGAAATCAAAGAAAGGCCTGTCCTCTAGTGAGAAATTCAGTATGCCGACCGCGGACATCATACTTTAGGAACCGGCGCATTAACCCTTGCCCAACGCACCTCTTACAGTTATGGTAATGGCGGAAGATTACAGTCCGTGAGCAATACCAGCTACCATCCGGTGACCGCTGCCCCCATTCCCTCCGCGAATGTGTCGCGCACCTATGCCTACGTTCCCACCTATGCCTACGTTCCCAATAGCCCGCTGGTGCTCAACACCGTGGCCCGCGAGGACGCCGCGACCCGACTGACGCAGACTAGGGATTTTGATAAACTGAACCGCCTCAAGTCCATCACCGCCGTGAACACCGGCACTCCGGCGCTCGGCAGCGGGCTCGGATCCATAACGTATGACAGCGACAACCGCCGGGACCTCATCACCCTAGCGGATGGTTCATGGTGGGATTTTTGTGATTTTGGTTATGATATGAGGGGGCAACCGAGGCCCCTGGCGCGGGGTCAAGATAGACTGCCGATAGGCAGCCCGAACGGCGAAGGGGTGAGGGAGCCCAGAGGGGGCGGCCGAATCAACCGATCTACTCCACAGCAGGAACAGCAGGAATGGCCACCGGGAATTTCCCAGCCGACTACCAAAGGCAATACACCTTCGAGCACGGCACCGGTGGACACATAGACACCGTCACCTACCCCGCAGCAGGAATGGTGGCCGACAACACCTGGAAACCCCGCCGCGACATTCTCGGCCCCCCGCTGCTTGAGGCCAAAGCCCGCTGGACAACGCTCCGCCGGTTTGCTAGCTGATTTCCACGGCCCATTCTAGGGAGTCGGTGAGCAATGTGTCCCCGGTGGCTAGGATGACGGGGATTCCGGCGGAGAGGGGGCGTCCGTTGTGGGCCGTGCGCCCGCTGTCATCCGCTGCGAGGACAGCCACATGACCTGCTGCGGCCAGAAACCAGCCGACAGCTTCCGACGGGTCCGGACCAAAAAGGAGGAGCCCATCGCTGCGGACTCCGAAGAGCACATCGCTGAAAAGCCATACAGTGCGGAAGTCGATAACGCCGGCAGGGTAGAGGGGATGGACAACGAGGCAGCCTGCCTGCGGCGGAGGCGGCTGGGAGCGCCAGACTTTTCCCATGGGCCATGCGGAGGGCAGCACGCGCAGTTCGAGGTCATACTCGCCGGCCATGGTGAGCCTGTGTTGAGCGTGGTGCAGCGGCCATGCGTCTGCGGGCTGGCCTGCCATATAGGAATGGTTGGCACCCGGGGCATCTCTGGCAATGAGTTCGCCTGCCTCACAGGTTAGGATCAAGTGCTCCCGGCTCAGCATCATTGTGCGGGCGTCATTTTTGGGATTGCGCGGCACAAACCGGGTAACACACGCCGCAGAGGTGGACCGGCCTGCGGTGAGCTGCTCCGCCTGGGAAAACAGGATCGCAGGCAATGGTGCCAGTGACTGCGGTTCCAGCCTAACAAAAGGCCGGGGAAACGCCACGGGCTGGAGTCCGGCAGGCCACGGGATTTCATGCCCAGACTGATTTTCATCCGGAGGCAGTGGCGATGGCGATGGCGATGGCGATGGCGGTGGCGATGGCGGTGGCGATGGCGATGGCGGTGGCGATGGCGATGGCGGTGGCGATGGCGATGGCGGTGGCGGTGGCGGTGGCGGCTGAGGAGGTGGCGGCTGAGGAGGTGGCGGCTGAGGAGGTG
>JAYVJI010000942.1:0-1843 GCA_043769435.1 Verrucomicrobiota bacterium | reverse complement strand
ATCGGCCCGCAGGACTATCGGCTTGCGATGCGCAAGCCGCCGCACCAAGACAAGACATTACCTATGGACTCATCAGCTAAAAAATTCCTTTTTGACCTGCTCAGCACCCCCAGCCCCACCGGCTTTGAAATGCCCGGGCAGAGGGTATGGGCGGAATACGTCCGCCCGTTCGCTTCGGAGGTCAGCAATGACTCCTACGGCAGCACCTGGGCCGTCATGCAGGGTAAGTCACCTTACAAAATCATGCTGGAAGCTCATGCGGATGAGATCGGCTATATGATAAAATACATCAGCCCGGAAGGCTTCCTTTATGTCGACCGGATCGGGGGCAGTGACTATGCCACAGCGCGGGGCCGCCGCTTGGTTTTTCAGGGGGACAAGGGACCAGTGAAAGGCGTCATCGGCAATACAGCGATCCATATACGCGACCGGACCGGCGGAGAAAAAGCGCCGGAGGTTCATGAACTCTATGTGGATGTGGGGGCGGACAGCGAAAAGGATGTGGCGAAACTGGGACTCCGCGTGGGGCATCCTGCGGTCTACGCGGATACCTTGGAGGAATTTGGCGCGGACCGGATCCTCGGCAGGGCCATCGACAATCGCATGGGCGGCTTTATCATCGCAGAAGTGCTGCGCCGCCTGAGCAAGTCAAAAACAAAGCCCGCCTGCACGGTGATCGCTGCGAACTGCGTGCAGGAGGAGATCGGCGGCTACGGCGCACGCATGCTGACCTATAGGCTCGAGCCAGACGTCGCCGTTTGCCTAGATGTGACCCACGCGACTGATACCCCGGGCATAGAAAAAACAAAACACGGCAGTGTAAAATTGGGAGGAGGCCCCGGCGTGACCCACGGCACCGGATGCCATCCCGTGGTGATCCAGCGCCTCATGAAGGTAGCGGAGAAGGAGGACATCAACCTGCAGCACGAGTCATCCAGCCGCTACAGCGGAACGGATACCGACAGCATGTATCACATCCGGAGCGGGACTCCCTGCGCGCTGGTTTCACTGCCCCTCCGCTACATGCACAGCGTGGTGGAGTGCGTCTCCCTCAAGGATGTGGAGAAAGTGATACGCCTCCTCTCTGCCTTTGCGCTCAGTGTAAAACCTGGCGAGAACTTCGGACACCAGCTTCCAGCTTCAGCATCCCGATGATCCTTCCCAGCGAAGATGAAAACCGCCCACCGTGGTCAGGCGATGGCCACGGCAAGCCGGAGCCGGAGGACACCTCATTTCAAGATGCTGTGGCATGGGGCAGTGAGGAACCTGATGATGACATGCCCCCATTCATGGACTTAGATGACGATGAAGAAATGGATCCTTCCATGATCCACCACCTCCATCAGCTGGGGGAGATGGGGGAACCTGCCGCTGCCGGCTGGCGTGAGGAGTTGAAGGAGGAACTGGTCGAGGCCGTGGATAACCTCATGAGCATCGAGGATCCAGAGGCTGACTATGATCCCCCGGACCCGCCTGACATGGCCATGCTCCTAGCAGGATTCTGTGCGCTGCGGAATGACATTGACCAGAAGGGCTGGACCGGCAACCGCTCGCTCGGAAACGTCCTGATCTCCCTGCACCGCCTCCTCGAAGGTGAGCCCAAAACCGCGGATGTGCGCGCGCTGGTCTACCTGCTTTTTGAAGCCGTGGAATTTTCCAGTTTTCCGCAAACCGGTGAGTTCTGTGATCCTGCCAGCATGATCATCGAAGGCTATCGCCCCTGCGAGAATGATGCCGTGCCGGATACCGTGGCCGCAGTGGTGGAGCCGGGATGGTCCATGGCAGGCAAAATCCTGACACCTGCCAGAGTCATACTGTTCAGGCCATTCTGACCATGATCTAC
>JAYVJI010000941.1:0-2238 GCA_043769435.1 Verrucomicrobiota bacterium | reverse complement strand
CGTCGGCCTGATTGGCGGGAAGCACGGGAGGTTTCATTCCTGCGATGAGGATGCGGAGAGTCTCCCCGGACAATCGAATGTCGAAGATCCGGGCGATCTCGGATTGAAGGGTCACCCGGTAGTTTCGCGTGCGTAGTTTGAGCAGTTCAGGCAGGCGCACCCTGACGAAAGCTTCAATGAGCGCGGTACGTTTACGCCCCGCATCGGCGCCAAAAAACATGACGGACATGCGCTGAGGGTCGCGTGATTTGAGCGCCTCACCCCATGAGCGGATGGTCTTGGGATCGAGCGCAAAAACCTCGACCAGCGATTTGAGCTTGAGCCGAGCATTGTAAAGCCGAGCGACCATGGACCGAAAGGTGGGATCAGTGACCTCATCAGCGACTTCTTCCAGGAGGTCGAGACCGTAGTAAACCTGGATGATTTTGTGCCCCTGCCGGTCGATCATCCGATAGAGCGAAATCGAGGGATTGCGCTTATCGGTGGGCAGAATGAGTTGTCGCAATGGAGCCGGTGCCGGTGAAGGTGATAGTTCCATACCCTGCGACCACAGGCTGTCTGCCGCTCAGCGCAAAACCAATAACCGGGCTTGAGGAAATTTTTCGGACCTCACAAAGGAGGTTTTTGGGGGAATCGAATCTGCTCGATGAATTGCCGACAACGAGGTCAATTACTGAGGTCTGATACTGGGGTGTGAGCGTGAGCCGCCAATGCCGCTCTAGCCCGCCGCGCTCAGCCCGCAAAGCCGCAAAGTTGGTGCCAACCAAGAGCCCTCCCCTTCCCCTCCCCGTTGCGCCCTTTGCTTTGCTCCGTTTGCGTATTAGGGTCTTTGCGTGAGCCGCCAATGCCGCTCTAGCCCGCCGCGCTCAACCCGCAAAGCCGCAAAGTTGAAGCCAACCAAAAAAGCCTACTCCCTTCCCCCTTCCCCCCTTTGCGTCTTAGCGTCTTAGCGTCTTTGCGTGAGTCCCATATCCGGCAGGATGCTTAGGAGCGCGGTTGGCGAAGCGTGCCGGAGGCCTGTGAGCAGCGGGGTGGGGCAGTTTTTGGTGGCCAGTAAAACGCGAAAGGCGCTGCCCATAAGCGAGGGATGGGTGAGGGTCTGGAATTGCCGGAGCCATGCGAGCGTGTCCGGCCCCGGGCGCTGGCCCTCCATGCTCTTCAGCGCGCTGGCAGCGGCACCGGTTAGGAATTGCGCTTGGTCCATGAAGGCGGTGGGCCGGCAGCCGCTGGCTGCCAGCACGGCTGCGGCATGGCTGAAGTCCACATGGGCGGTGATGTCTGACTGGCCTGGGTCTTTTAGCGGGTTTTCGTGAGAAGTATGCTGGCGGTAGCATCTCAGGGTGCCGGTAACCCGTGCGGGGTCGTAGTAATCTGCGGCAGGGTAACCGTAGTCGATGAAGCAGAGTAGCCCCCGCTCCAGCGAGGAGGCAGCGAGGCGGATTTCTGAAGCGGCAGCCGGGGAGACCTCCGTGGTGTAGCCGGGCGGGAATCGTGTGCCCAGACTGGCGAGGCGGCGGAGGCTGGCACTGTCAATCAGGGGCCGGGTGGTCCAGCAGAAATCTTCGCCATCGAGCTGGACGCAGCATTCCAGCCACTCACTGCCCGTCCATGTCACTCTGCGAAAGGGGATCGCATCAAGGAGTTCATTCGCAAAAAAGATACCGTCAGCAGCTCTGGCTGGCCCATGCTGGAGCTTGCCGGGGAATACAGCGAGCGCTTTGGTCTGGATGTGCTGGAGCACTTCTAGGGGCTCCTCCATTTGGTAAATAATGGCCCTGTAGAAGTCAGGCCTGTGAGCGTGCGCCCATGTTAGGATATCACGGGCTAGGGAGCCGTCATTCCCGCCGCGCTCGATCAGGTGAAACACTCCCGGCCGGTCTAGGGCCTCCCATGCTTCACAAAACTGGCCTGCTAGGAGGCTGCCGAAGAGCGCGCCCACACTGACGCTGGTGATGAAGTCCCCGCGCCGGCCCACGCGGGCCGGACCGCTGTAGTAGCCGTGCTCAGGATGGTAGAGGGCGGCGGCCATCCATGTCACGAAAGGCAGCGGGCCCTGGCTGCGGATGCGGGCGCGCAGGTGCGACTCCAGCGGACTCATGCCTGACTAGAGCAGTGTTCCGAATTTCTCAAAGGCAGCAGCGGCGAATGCTTTATCCACGGCGTTGATGAGCAGGACGGTTTTTTTTGCGGGATCGCAGACCATGTGAATACAGCGGCGTGGATCACTGACAATAAATG
>JAYVJI010000940.1:0-3637 GCA_043769435.1 Verrucomicrobiota bacterium | reverse complement strand
GGCATAAGGCTCAAAAAAGTAACCTTGAAACTCAGAGTCCAGCCCGGATCCGTAAGCCATATCCCCCACATGGATGTAGGCTGTCAGGCTTTTGTTCTCCTTCTTCAACAGTCCCTGCATGGCGACGTGGATAAAGGACTGCGCCTTATTGCCGGTGCCGCTGTCACCCACGACCCATATGGTGTGCCGGGACGGGGTGCCGGGGGAGGGTGATGTTTCAAAGTAAAATTCAGGCGCGGCCGGGCTCAGTTCCCCGGCACCATCCACGATGCTGTAGTAATAACGCGTGGCCGGATTCAGGCCGGTGATTTCCGCCTTGAACTGTCTGGTCTCAGTCGGCGCCCCAAAGAGTGGCGGTGACGCTCCGCCCCCACCTTCCGCAGCAGTCCGGCGCACAGTTATTTGTTCCTGGGCCAGGGTCTGGTCCAGCTTGGCGGGGCTGCTGCCATACTTGACCACTGGCTTACTCTCTGTGCGTGTTCTCCAGACTAAGTTGATGGATGAGGGCGTGGCCAGCTGGAGGTAGGGGCCGCGGGTGATTTGCGCCTGCGCCGCGGTTTCCAAGAGCAGGATGCTGCCCAGGAGGAATGTGTGTAGTGAAATCATAGAATGAAATCTGGGTGAGGAGGCTATACGTCTGCGCAAGCGCAAAAGCTGCCAGTTGTCGTGATCTGAGGCTGGTTGTATTCTGAGCCTTCAGGGTTTGAAAGCATAGACGACTCCGTCATCCGCGCCGATGACCAGCATGCCTGCCGCGATGCTGGGACTGCTCTGCACGGGCTGGCCCGTTTCATAGCTCCAAAGCTGTGACCCGTCGCTGATTTTGACCGCATAGATCGACCCGTCATCGCTTCCGACCACGACGGCATCCCCTGTCACGACCGGTGAGCTATCGACTCTGCCTTTGGTGCGGAAAGCCCACTTTTCCGAGCCGTCTGCACTGGATACACAATGGAGGCGTTTCCCGCGGTCTCCGGCGTAGATGTATCCATCCGCAGCAAATGCCGGGGAGCTGAAAAAAGGAAACTCCCGTTCCTTGTAGGTCCACCGGGGCTTCATGGCTGCGGTATCCACGCACACGATTTCATTGCCATAGTGGCCCACCACCGCCAGAGTGCCTCTCGTTGCCACCGTACTGGCGATCGGGTTTTGCACATCAAATTTACCCGCCTCTTTTCCATCGAGGCCGTTCACAAAATAGAGGAATCCATCGCACCCGCCGAAAGCCGCTTTGCCGTCAACAATGCCAGCGCTGCCGTTGATATAGTTGCCGGTTTCCACTGCCCATACTTTTTCCCCCGTCGCACTGTCGAGAGCGTAGAGCCGGTTGTCGTAGCTGCCTATCAACACCAGCGGGGACTTGCCTTCACGGCTAAAGATATTGGGACTTCCCCTCACTTCTCCATCAGTTGTAAACTTCCATTTCTCCTTACCGGTGGACGTTTCCAGAGCATACACCGTTCCTTCCAGACAGCCGAAAACCACGAGCCCGTCCGTGATGGCGGCGCTGCCTTCGATGCCGTCTTTCGCCTGGAACTCCCATGCGGCCGTGCCATCTGCTGCCTTCAGCGCGACGAATTTTCCCTTGGCATCACCGATGTAGAAAAAGGAACCGTCACTGACAGCAGTCGCCTTCACTGGCTTTGCCCCGCTATATTTCCAATGCGGTTTCAGAGGAAAGGTCAGGGCCTCCTGCGCGATCCCGGTCATTCCGGAGTCTCCCCGCCAGAGCTTCCAATCACCCGCGCAGGCGCTGGTGATGAACATGCATGACAGGAGGAAAAGGCTGACGATGGATCGGCGTGGCTTCATGTGGAGGATGAGATCATGGAAGAAATCCGGCTGCAAGCGCAGGACCGATCCGTGATCGGAGATGTCCTGCGCAGGCCGTCCGGCACTTCCTCTGAACGGGAATGAAGGATGCCATTTTTCACAACTACGGAGAGTTTGGCTGTTCTGACGCGTATACTTTTCCCATTACCCGTCATTTATGCTCAACAGATTTTCGATTTTCTTTGCTTTCCTTTTTTCCAGCCCGGCCCTCGCCGTCGAGCCTCTCAAGGTGCTCTACATCACCGGCGGTTGTTGCCATGACTACGCCGCACAGGCAGAGCTTATCACTAGGGGACTGGAGGAGCGGGCTAATTTAAAGCTCACCGTCTTTCAGGATCCGAACACCACGACCTCCTCCCGCATAAAGGTCTATGAGGACGAGAACTGGGCCTCGCCGTATGATGTTATCATTCACAATGAATGCTACGCGGACACCAAGGATAAGGATTGGACGCGGCGCATCCTCCAGCCGCACATGGACGGCAAGCCCGGTGTGGTCATTCACTGCGCCATGCATTGCTACCGCGACGGCACGGATGAGTGGTTCAAATTTTGCGGGGTCACATCCCACAGTCACGGTGCCCAGTATGCTCACGAAGTCAGGAACGTGGACGCAGCGCATCCGGTCATGCAGGGGTGGGGGGCGGCATGGGCCAACCCCGCTGGCGAACTCTACCGCATCGAGAAGGTCTGGCCTGACACGCACATTCTAGGAGAAACGAAAAACCAGGAAACCGGCAATACGGAGCCCTGCGTCTGGACTAACAACTACATGGGCCGGACCCGCGTGTTTGGCACCACCCTCGGTCACCACAACGAGACGGTGATGGACGGAAAGTTTCTCGACATGCTGGCCCGCGGGATCATCTGGTGCGCCGGCAAGCCTGTCGAAGACTACTTAAAGGCAAGGCAGGAAACCGTGAATCTCTCACAGGGCCGGAAAGGCAGCGCCAGCACTACTCAACCGGGGAACGAAGTTGCCAATGCCTTTGACGGCAAGCCCGGCACCCGCTGGTGCCCGGCAGGTGCAGAGAAAAACGAATGGCTGCAGGTAGACCTCGAGAAGGCCGAGGCTGTCACCGGAGCCCGGATCGAGTGGGAAAACCCGCAGGCAGCCTATCAGTTTAAGATCGAGGGATCTTCAGATGGCAGCACTTGGCAGTTGCTGAATGACTCTTCAAAGAATTCCGCCCCTGGCCCTAACAATGTTACCTTTGCCGGCGGCGGCATCCGCTTTGTCAAGGTCACCTTCCTCGGCAACCCCAGCGGGGGCTGGGGCAGCATCCGTGAATTTCAGGTTTCCGGTGCCACGCTCGCCGTCGGGTCCAGCGCCGCAAGCCCGGCGGATGACGCCAAGGTGCTATCCGATGTGAAAGTGCCTGACGAGTTCAATGTCGATATTTTCGCGACACCTCCCGCTGTCAACTATCCGGTCTACGTCGCTGCTGCACCGGATGGCACCCTTTTCGTTTCCTCCGACAAAAACGGGTCGCTGGACCGGAAGCCGCGCCGTGGTTCCATCATCCGGCTGAGAGACCTCGACGGTGATGGCCGCGCAGATCAGTCCAATCTCTATGTGGCGGATGTGGACAGTCCGCGTGGATTAGTCTGGGATCATGACCGCCTCTACCTCGTACATCCTCCTCATCTCAGCGTTTTCATAGACCACAACGGCGACGGGGTCAGTGATGAGCAGAAAATCCTCGTCAGGAACATCGCCTTCGGGTTCAAAGACCGGCCCGCAGATCACACGACCAATGGACTGACGCTCGGGATCGATGGATGGCTCTATATCGCAGGCGGT
>JAYVJI010000939.1:0-5380 GCA_043769435.1 Verrucomicrobiota bacterium | reverse complement strand
TCATCCAGTTGGGAATTAAAATCCACGCGGGCTCCCGCGACGACATTCCAACGTTGAGATGGATCCCATTCTAGCTGGCCCAGCACTCCGTAGTTTTTGATGACTTCGGCGGTAAAGCGATTGTAGCCTGGCTGCTGGTCTTCGAGTTTTTCGTATTGGTATTGGAACCCACCAGTAGCGCGCAGGGTATCGCTAAGTTTATAACGAGCGGTGAGATCAGCATAAAGCACGGGGCTTTCTGATTTTCCAAAAGCGTTAGGGTCTTGGTTGGAGCCGTAATAGGTATCGCGCTCGGTGAAGGTGCCGCTGAGGTTTAGTTCGTAGTTAAAACGATCATTGATCTCATGCTCCCAGCGCAGCGCGCCTTGGTGAAAACGCGAATCGATCGCTTCGGCGATGAAGGCTTCGGTAACGGGCTGGTCGAGCCGGTCGCCTCCGCGGCGATACTCTTCGCTATGGAGGTAGTCGAGGGTGAGGCGGGTCTTGTCCGTCGGCTTCCAAAAAGAACGGAGGCCACCCGACCACATTTCGCGTTCCCCGATTTCGCTAAACCCATCGCCGTTGCGGTCGAGGGGTGAGGTCTCTGTCGAAAGACCAAAGAGGGTAACGCCAGCCGTGCCGTCCGGCTTCACAAGGTCGAGGCCAGCTTCATAGGTATGATTCGGGCCTGCCCCCATGCTATCAAAACCGTAGCGAACATAGCCACCGGTGCGCTCTGGCGTGCGGGGAATGACATTGATGACGCCTGCGATCGCTCCCGGACCATAGAGCGCAGAGCCGCCGCCTTTGACGATTTCGATCCGCTCAATGAGGGCGGCGGGGATGTGCTCGACGCCATAGACGGAAGCGAGCGAGGATAACGACGGACGCCCATCGGCGAGGATTTGTGTGAAATTTCCCTGCAAGCCGAGCAGACGGATTTGGGCGAAATTGCAATTCTGGCAATCGTTCTCCACGCGCACGCCAGGGGTCCATTCCACGGCATCGGCCAGCGTGCGGCTTTGCGTTTTTTCAATCTCTCTGCGGTCCACAACCTCGGTGCGCACCGGCACCTCGCTCAGCCGACGCTCACTGCGCGTGCCAGTGACGACAACGGGGTCAAGTTCCTGCACCTTCGGCGCAGGATCCTGCGCACGCACCAACGAAGGGATCGCGAAGGTGAGGATAAACAGCGGGAGCGTGAGTTGGAGTTGGGTGTGCTTCATGAGGAAATAGTTGATGGTGTATTTGTGTATAAAGTGAGGAGAGATTTTCGGGCAGGCCCGCCGCCGAGGCCGAGGGCCATACATCAGCAGGGGTGAAAATGCTGTCGGTGGATTGCGCAGAACTGGCGATCAGGTGTGGAAAAGTCCCAGCGCTACGCCTGCAGCAGGCTAACCAGCAGCGTGGCGCACCAGGCGAGGCGGAAGACGGATCATTTGATAGGAATCATGGAAAGAAAATTCGGGAGTCTTTGTTAGGACGAGTCCATAAAGAGTCGCCGAGTGCGAGATTTGCGGAAGCTGACTGCTCTAAGCGGCATCCGCAAATAATGCAAGTTAATTGCATTAGAAAAACGATGGAACTGGGGAATGGACCTCATTCACTGCTTTTGTGTTCCCCCAACCGATGCGCATTCAGGCGGTTTGTTCCCGTAAAGTTGCCACGCTCGACCCCATCGAAAAACGCGACCACCCGGGGCCTGCGAGGCCTCTGGTAATGCACCGCGTCACGCAGGGGCAGGATCGGCTGCGGCCTGCGGGGAACTGGCGTGCCGGGCTCTGCGATGAGGGCGGGCCCTATTCCGCGAGGTGCTCGCGGACGTTGCGGTAGAGGTCGAGCACGTGGTGATCGTGCAGTTGATAGAAGACTTGGCGGCCCTCCTTGCGGTAGGTGACCAGACGGGCGGCGCGGAGGGTGCGCAGTTGGTGGGAGACGGCGGATTCCGTGGTGCAAAGCTGGATGGCGAGATCGCAGACGCAGTGCTCCTGTTTTTCCAGCAGGGCGATCAGCCGCAACCGGGTGGGATCCGCGAGGACGGTGAAGAATTCGCCCATGCGCTGGGCCTCGCTCACACTCAATGGAGGGGAGCTAGCAGCGGGAGCATGGTGGTGTTCTTCACATCGGGGTTCAAGGGTAGCACGAGGCATATTGATGAATTCAGGGAGATTTCTAAAAAAAGCAATGGACAAACACTTGAGCGTATGCTCATATGTCCAACCTATGAACACTACTACCGAAACCACGTGTGCCTGTCCTGATTGTAAATGCGAAGTCACCCCCGACCATCATGTCGCGCGGGATGGCAAGGATTTCTGCTCCGAAGCCTGCGCCAGCGGCCACGCGACGGGTGACGGATGTTGCAACAACTCCTGCTCCTGCCACGGCTAATTCCAATCCGCTTTCACAAAAAGACATATACGGTCCACCCGTCCAGGCATGGGAGTCAGGTTTACACTTTGCGACGATCCCCGGGTGATAAGTGCCATCGTATCGGTGATCAGGGCGGAAGAACGGTGGTGCAGGTTTTGCCTCCGGCTAACCTGCGACTGGCTCCACGTTTGATCAGGCACGAAGGCTGACTGGCGGTCGGAGCCCCTCGGCCAGAGGCGGGTTAGACGGAGGCAAAACCCGCACCACTCTCGTGTCGGCTTCGCCGCACATGTTTTAACCTGTCGCCCATGCCCTCTCGGGTCACGAGTGCAAATTCATCATGGTCCGAGATGCGCTCGTGCGTGTGGTGAAATCGGTGGTGCTGGAATTCATGCGGGAACGGCAGCGGGGGTGGGGCGGCGGGTTATTTTCCAGAGGCCGCAGGCGAGGAGGAAGGCGACGTGCATGAGGACGATGCTGGGGCCGGTGGGGGCGTTGAATTTGGCGGAAACAACGACGCCAAGCAGCGGAGCGATGCCGGGCGGGCTGCCCTAGCTGGTCGATTCGGCTTTTCAACGAGAGTGGCCATTCCCCACCATAGGATAGAAATCTTGCTTTGCAAGTTCGCTAAGCTAGCTGCCAAGAATGGTTCGTTCCCCCAACTTCTTTGTCCTGCACCCCCACGCCATATCAACACCAGCTCGCGTTCTTGTTCTGGTGTCATTTCGTTAATTTGTCATTTTCTTGAGATGAGGGAATAGAGGTAGGACATAAGAATGCCGAGGTGGAAGACTCCGAGGCCAACAGCAATCCAAGATAATAGGTAAAGGTCGGCAGATGTATCCCCGTTTCCCCCAAAAAACCAGCCAACTACGGTGGAGCCCTTTTTACCAGTCCAAGAACCTCCTTCGAGCCGATTCGCGAGTGCTGCTATCCCAACAAGCCACAGTGCTGTTATGGAAAGTAACCACACAAATCCACGAAGCAAGAGTTCGCCATAGAACAAGGTTCCCCACGCAATCCAGCACGCAATCCACCAAGGAATCG
This sequence comes from Verrucomicrobiota bacterium, assembly GCA_043769435.1. Classification (GTDB taxonomy): domain Bacteria; phylum Verrucomicrobiota; class Verrucomicrobiia; order Verrucomicrobiales; family V1-33; genus JAYVJI01. Next base: position 1,981 of record JAYVJI010000939.1, on the reverse strand, counting down.
AGACAGGTAACATCCATAACTTTTTAAACCTGAGACATGCAGGACAGCCCATCAACCGATTTAGCCAGCGCAGTTCGATGAGGCAGCGTTCCTCCTCTTCCAGTTGCCCAGCTTCTGAAAAGGCTAGTTTTAAGCGGTTGATGATGGTTGCCATGGCGTCCCGTTTTGCTTGAGTCTGCTTGTCTTCGTGAAACCAGTGGCAAACACTTTTGACCTCGTCTTTGATTTCCTTGAGCCGTTGGTCGAGCCCAAAATGAAAGCCTGCTCCGATAAATGTGCATTCGGCTCGCACTTCTAATTCGTGTTTTAATGAAAGTGCGCTCAATGTTAGCGTTGGAGTTTTTCCTCCGAGAAGTTCCGCCGCTTCGGACGCCAATAGTGCGGCTCCAATCAAATCACCCGCGGAGGTGGCAGTCTGTTGGGCCAGCGTGGCACGCTCAACGAGCACCCGGGCCGCCATGCCTAGCTTGCCGGGTGAACCATGTCCATTGTGAAGGTCGTCAGTTACCTCTTCAGGTGGCCAGCGGAAGCCTTGGGCGTTTCCCCGGTTATTCTCCGCGTGCATACCAGATGTGCGCAGCCCTGTGGAGGTCCAAATCTCGCAAAGACCACCCAAGGGTTTGTAGCACACGCGGCTTGTGCGAGTTATTATTTCTTCAAGGTAGACTCGATTTTTATCCACCTGTTCACCATCTTGCCCCATTTGGCCGGAGGTTATCAGGTAACGCCAACCTGATTTATCCTTATCATTGGCCAGCAGGGGGCAGTAGTGATCTCTTCCATTCTTCTCCGGACTCGATCCCAGATTGGAAAGGTGCGTTTGCCCAGGTTTGTCGGCAAAGGTGAGCCGCATGTCCTCCATCAGCAAAGTATAACCGTGTGAAATTGGCGAGTTTTGCCGTTGGAGGTGTTCCGCGCGCTTCGTTCCAAACCGCTCGTCCATCAACGCCCAGGTGGTGATGACGTCGGCCCGGTAGCCGTAGCGGTAGGCGGTGTAGGCGTGCATGGTGGCGTAGTCCACTTCGTCGTCGATGGCCGCGGCCATGTCTTCCAGACGGCGTTTGGGTAACCGTAGGGCCAAGCCAGCTCCTCCTCCATCATCATGCAGCTTTTTTAGGCGCTCATTTGTCCTTTCACGCACCCATTCGCGCAGCCCGGTAGGATCGAAAATTGGATCGCGTCTTGTTCTCGTGAGGAGGGAGGGCAGACTGTGCTCTTCGAGTGGGAAACCGTCAGTGTCGCCCATGACGATGCCGAACACCCACTTCACCTCGGGGAAGGTCAGAATCAGCAGTGCCACTAGATGATCCCAACCCATACCTTCACTCACAGCACTGAGTTTCGAGGGTTTCACACAATCCACCAGCGCCACCATGTCTCCATGCTGGGCGGTCGGCGGATGGGCAAAGGCTGTCTCGATCTGCTCCACGGCAGAGTGATAGGCATCCAAGCCCCCATCACGCTCACGCTGTCGTGACTCAATGATGATCCTATTTCCAGCGCCGTCGTTGGGAGCCCTCTCCCCAATCAGTTCCACCCACGCCCCAAGGGCGGTGGCGGTGCATTCGCATTGGGCAAGGATTAGGTAGCGCATGAGACAGATTGAGGAACGGGGCTTCAGACCTCCAGTTCGGCCTTGGTTCCTTTAGGCCGGAGGCGGATGGCGATGTCGTAGGCTTCTTTGAGGTCACCTTCGAGAGAATCCGAAATGGGGCCAAGCAGGCGCTTCAGGGCGTCGGCGGCTTTGGTGGCGGTGAGCTTGGGGTTGCCGGTCAGCAGCTTTAGAGCGGGATGGATTTGGAGGAAGCCGGATGGGTTCTCCGGGGTGCGCCGCTTGGTCGCATCCAGCGCGGCTTGGATCATGCGGGCGGTGAGTTCCTGTTGCTGGTTGCGGACCTCATCCAGCTTTCCCGCCCATTGGCCGACATCCTGAGCGTTGAAGGTGGTTTCGTCCATGCGCTGGAGCAGACCGTTTAGCGTG
>JAYVJI010000938.1:0-11095 GCA_043769435.1 Verrucomicrobiota bacterium | reverse complement strand
CCAGTGCGTGGATTGAGATGCATCGTCGGGATGGCAAGCTCGCCGTCAAATTGGCTGTGCGCGGCCTGCTTGATGAATTCGAGGCCGCGCTGTGCGGCCCCGTGGAGATGGAGTTCCTCGGAGGTGCCCGCGAACACGAGCGCGAGCGCCTCAAGGCATGGCTCAACATTCTTCCCTACCTGCGCAACGATCAGAAACTCTGGCGAAAGGCAGCAGAAAACTTCGCCCTCATTCGAAAGAATGGACTAACCGTGCCGTGGAATGACCTCCTCATCGCTACCATCGCCATTGAGCATAGTGCAGCAGTTTACGCCATCGACAAGCATTTCGAAGGTCTCCCGGCAATCCTTGGGGTGACGCTCTATGTGCCCGGCTACAACGGGAAGTATGAGCCTCCGAATTGAGCCGCGTATCGGTTTCTACCTGGAAAATCCAGAGATTGCCCCATCCGCGTGATTTGCGTGCAGAATTGGTCTTTGCTTTAGAAACTAACGTCCTGCCGCCCAGCTTCCGCTTTCGGTTTGGGCACGAGATTTTTCAGCGTCATCTGGTCTGGTTTGTTGAGGCCTAGTTTTACGGTGTGCGAACCGGGAGCGTAGACGCGGGGTTGGAAGGTCGAGGCATGGCTCCGGACGGTATAGAGGATCTCGTTCGTTGCTTCATGGATGACTTGGATGACGGGCCGCACGCCCTCGGCGAAGCTGAGTTCTGGTAGATAGCCCTCGACATGACGTCCATCGTTGGCGTCCATCGCGACGGTGATTGGCCAGCCGGGAAATTGCGCGCGATCGCCCTCCGCAACGTTGGAAAAGCGAGGCCAGCACTCGAAGGTGATCGTTCTCTTGGCTTTGTTAAATCGAGCGATACCATAGCCGTCGGCACGCTGGCGCTCGTCTTCTATTTTTGGCGGATTCGCGTAAGCGAGCATGGAAATTTTGTTGCCAAGGCCATCGAGAAAATCGCCCGTCCATGGCAGAGGACTGCCCTCGCGCGGATGCGGTCCGGCTTTCTCATCGAGGGGATGCCACCAGCGTCCGTAGATGGTATTCACCAAAGCGGGACTGGTAAACCCATACGGCGCATCGCCGTGGGTCTTGATGCCATGTTTAACAACGACGGCCAGATGCTGATCTCCGCAAAGATGGACGGCCCATGCGCGGCGGATGGATTCCAAGGCGCGAGAGCGCGGCGTCTGCGGCCAGCCATTGCAATCAAGGTCCGCAAGGAGCCGCGCATCCGCCGCGCCGTGCATGTGAACCGCACCGCAAAACGAAGTTTGCGAAAGCACCGCCTTCATCTGCGTGCCGGTCCAATCCTGCGCCCACTCGTCGAGAAACTTTTCCTGGCGCGCCCCGAGAAGTTGCAGGCCTGGCAGGTCGATCGACTTCGGATTGTAACTCGGATCGATGATGTGATCCGGCCGCGGACCCATCTCTGGAATTTTGCCATGGGGACCGCTTTTGAATTTCCGATCTTCTAAAATCGCGAAGTCGATCCCACCCAATGTAAGGCGTGTGAAGTAAACGCCGATGCCGCGCTCGACGGGCGCGGGGTCCACCGGATCTGGCAGATGTCCTGATTGCTGGCGCTGGACTTGATTGACGTAGGCTACTGGATAAAAATAGCCGCCATCCGCATTGTCATTGCGTAACGACTGCTTGCCATTTTCGCCCCAGAGATTCGAATGCCCGACATCGTGGTCGTCCGGAATACAAATCGTGGGTCGATCCCGCATGAGGTCGCGAAATTGGAGCCCAAATTCGATCCAGCCTGCCGTGTGTTGCGTGTGACGATACGTTTGATCGCCGGCAAAGAAAAGAAGGTCGGGATTTTGCCGCAACAGATTGTCGATGATTTCTGGACGCAGCCCGGTCGTGCGGCTGGAGTTGCACGACATATTCGCGATCACGATGGCTTCTTGGTCTACGGGGTCGCGCCGGATCACGCCCGTGAACATGGCCTGCTCCCCATGGCGGACACGATACTTCACGTCGCGCGTCGCATCCCATTTCTCCAGCCGAAAATGCGCATCCCATCCTGGATAATGCAGCGTCGCTTTCGCCGCTTCCGACCACTCGCCATCGCGCTGGAATTCCAGGCGAACCTCGCGCGACTCGCCCTGCCGCAAAGGATAGAGCTGTGCATTGAGTTTGAGTGTGCCGCCATGCTGCGCATAAAGGGCAAAGGCGATCACCTCATCACGCGCCACATCCATGGTAGGTGGCGCTTGCGGCCCGCTTTGCTTCAGCCTCCACCACTCGCCCACCGCAAATGAATCCAACTGCGGAAATGCCTCACCGAATGGCAACGCCGCATCCACCGCATCCACCGCCTCTGCGGCTCGTAAGGTCGGCACGGAGCGCACCCACGGCAGCAATGCCACACACTTGAGCAAAAATCGGCGAGTCGGATTCATCATGCCCCTCTGATGGGCCAAGCTATGCTCTCGTCCACCGGGAATATCCCGCTGCCGCATTCGGCGAGGCTAGCCCTGGATGAGCTTTGACTAGACTATTTTTTCCGCCAAGCCAGCACTCCCTGCAGTGCGGTGGCGGCCCGTTCGAGTTGGCGGTCTCCGGCACGGGCCAGCTTCAGCGCATCCACCGGGCCAGGAGCCCGGTCACGCAGGGTATCCATTAGCTTTTTTTCCTCTTCGGGAGTGATGGGTGCCATGATGTCCGGGACGATGCCGATGCCATGGATGCTGCGGTGCTTTGGGGTGAAATATCTGGCGGTTGTCAGCCGGATGGCGGTGCCGTCTTCACCTGGAATGATGGACTGGACACTTCCTTTGCCAAAGGTGGTAGTGCCTGCGATGACCGCCCGACCAAGATCTTGGAGGGCTCCCGCCATCAGTTCTGCGCCGCTGGCACTGGCATGGTTTACCAGCACCAGCAGCGGGTATTCGCGGCTCCGGCGCTTGCGGGCCGGGGTCTTGAATGGCGGTGGATTCTGAGAGGCGACCCGGCCTTCCGTGGTGACCACTACAGTGTTAGGAGGAAGAAATTCTCCGCAAGCCTCCACGGTCGCGGTGAGAAGTCCGCCCGGGTTGTTCCGCAAGTCTAGGATGAGTGCCTGCATTCCTTGTTCCTCCAGCTTGTCCAACGCATCCGCCAGCTCTGTGGCGGTCGGCCCATTGAATTCCAGCAGCCGGAGGTAGCCGATTTTAGCCCCCCCGGTCATTGAGGCATCCAGCAGGACGGCGTCGCGCACAGTCTCCTGGCGCAGGGCCTCCCTGACCATGGAAATTTCCCGCGTTTCCCGGCTGGATGGCCGCCAGGTCGTGAGCGAGACTGGTTCACCTGGCGAACCTTTGAGCAGGCGCACAGCATCCATGAAGGTGATTTGACCAGTGTAGTCAGCACCTATTTTCAAGACCTGATCGCCCGGCATGATTCCTCCGCGGGCTGCCGGGCCGTCCTCCCGCACGCTGACGACGGTGATGCCGTCGCTGCGGGGGGCGATGGTCAGGCCAGTGCCCTCTGCCGTGGATTCCGGTGTCTGTTGCACTTGCTGGTAGGTTTCGCGGGTCATGTATTGGCTATGAGGATCGAGATCCTCCATCATGCCGCGCAGCGCGGAGGCCACGAGACGTTCATAGGAAATCTTAGACTCATCGACGTAGTTTTGTCGCACCAGTTCCATGGCCTTCGTCAGAATCCTGATCTGGGCAAAGCCAGCATCGATGTCCTTGAGCACCCCAGCAGGCACGCCTTCGGGAGCCGCTGCAGGCCGGGTCTCTTGGCTGTGGGTCGGCAGGAGCAGGAACAGAGATAAATAAATTGGCAGGCGCATCGCGCTTTGCCTTGAACACACTGGAGGCGAAGAAAAGGGCGGACTGCGGGGAATACGGCAAGGGCGGCAGGGGCTCAGAGATTCACGACGCCCAACTCCGCTTTCAGTGCCGCTAGCTCGGCTCTGAGAGATGCTATTTCCGCCTCGATCTTCCCGCACCAGTCCTCCGGGGGCGGCACGACCTGGACAGCTGCCGGCACTGAGGTAGATACCCCCGCATCCACCGGCCCGCAGAGGAGTTGAGCGTAGGCCTTCACACGGCGGCCGGCGCCGGGAGGAAGCACCGTCACGAGGATGCCGCCGCCGTAGGTGGTCAGCTTGAGCAGGGTCTCCTCCACTGCCTCCAGACTGGCAAATGGGCAGAGCCGCTCCGACCGGGTGCGCAGCTCACCTGACGTCTGCACATTTCTCAATAGCAACTCACACAGCACGGCAACCATTTGACGGTCAAGGCTGCCGTACAGGCTGCTCAGCACATGTTTGTATTTGGGCACCCGGGCTCCGGCCATATTGATCATCACGGCAAGCCGCTTCCGGCGCAGCCCATCCAGCGCGACCTCCACGGTGCGCTCATCCCACTCGACAACCGGTGCCCGGTTGCTCCGCTGATTTGAGGCTGCGGTCAGAGCCGCTAGGGTCATGGGATAGTATTCCGGAGTCGTGATTTCCTTTTCTATCAAACACCCCAGCACCCTGCCCTCTGTGAAGGTTAGGTCCGCTGGATTTTCTGTTGTCGGTTCGGTATGGTCTTCCATTTCTGTTCAATGAACGCGGCGGATCATTCTGTCAGCAGCAATTTCCATTGCGGGGCATTGTGCGTGGCCGCCATGCGCTCTGCTAGGTAAACTGCGTCCGCATTCGCCGGATCCACATCTGCCGCCAGCAGGATCAGGAACGCAGGAAGCGGGTGCCTATCCGGAGCTGCTTTCGCGCTTTGCCGGGAGGCAGCAGCCAGCAGGAAGGCGGAGAAAACGGCAGGGGTCTCCATCTCCGGAAGAGGGAATGGTTCCTTCCCATCCAGCCACGCGAGCCCGGTCGCTATGGCCGCCGGATTCGCAGGATGCAGATGCAGCGCGAGAGCCAGCAGCCGGCGGCCCTCACGTATACTGGCGTCCTCTTTCCTGAGAATACCTGCGGAGTGCCGCGCGATAGCATGGCGGACGATGTTGTTGGCAATACGCTCACATTCTATGGCGAGCAAGGCCGTCCGCTCATGAGTGAATAGCGCATCCCTGATGTCCGGACGGATAAACTCTCCCGCACGAATAAAGTGCGCGGACAGGAGCAGGAATACAATGAGGCGGCACATGGCTGAAATGGCTAGAAGGATACCGGCACTCCCTCTTGGAGCACCGTGATGGCCTTGTCCAATCCCTGTTCCAAGCCAGCCGCCATGAGCCGGTCCAGCGGCTCATGCATAGGCTCACAGCCCAGGGGAAATGTTCCATAATGCATGGGCACCATGTGGTCCGCTCCCAGATCCCTGAAGGCATCCAGCGCCTCTTCAGGATTCATGTGGACCTCACGTCCGCTCATAGCATCGTAGGCACCGATCGGCAGCAGGGCGAGGTCGATCTTGCCTAGCCGGGCGATGTCACTGAAGCCTGAAAAATAAGCGCTGTCTCCACAATGAAAGACCGTGCGCCCAGCTTCATTCCTAACATGAAACCCGCCGAACTGGCGATGGACATCATGAACGTGGCGGGCACCCCAGTGCTTGCTGGGGGTGAAGGTTATATCCAGCGGCCCCATCCTGACCCTGTCCCAGGTATCCATTTCAATAATCTGCCCAAACCCCCGCCGCCGCACCAGGTGCCCTACCCCGCGAGGCACTAAAATGGGCTGGCCCATCCCGATTTTTTTCAATGCCCGCAGGTGCAAGTGATCATAGTGCGCGTGGGTGATGAGCACGGCGTGTATCGGCGGGAGGTCATCGATTTCCAGACCGGGGTGCCGCACCCGCTTCACCACTCCCAGCCATCGGCTCCAGACAGGATCGATGAGGATATTCGCCCCGCCAGTCTGGACGAGAAAAGAAGCGTGGCCTATCCAGGTGACCCGCAGCGCCTCATCAGGGGGCTCATGCAGCCAGGGACGCTGAGTGGCCCCTCCGCGCCTGGAAAAAATCTGGGGCAGCAAAATACGCCGGATGAAGTGATAGTTCCGCTTTCTCCAGCCGCCGCTTGGCAGCAGACCCACCTGCAGATCGTTATCTCTGGTCACCCCGCCGCGCATGAGCATACCTGCGCGCTGCCGCAGATTGAGCCCCGCTTTCAGAGCGCTTTTTTCGTGCGGCGCCATGGCTCGTCAGGGAATGTGTGTCGCCTGCAGGCGAAGAAATCCGCGTGGACCTGCATTGAGCCGTTTGCGCACGGTCCGGGAATAGTTGGCACCTTGAGCGATGCCAGGCACGGTGGTCCAGCCGCCCAGCAGCGTGGACTCCTGCGGTGTGACTAACGCAAAGGTATTGTTGTCCGGGTCGCGCGCCTGCCACGTCAGACTGAGGTAGTCCAGGCCATTGATCCGGGCCACATACGGTTGCGGGAGCAATTGAGTGTCCGGGCGGGTGGGATCCAGATCCAGAGCAAACTCCACGATGTTCTTGATCCGGTCACCGTCAGGATCATCTGCAAAACCACGGTCGCCGCTGGGGATGGCGTAGCCCTGTGTCCACTGGCTGAGTGAAAGGTCCGCATCCTCTCCCAGCACATCCTTCACGATCTCCCGGTTGGTCAGCCGCGGCAGTCTCATGCCGTAGCGCTCATTGAACGCATTGACAAACCGCTGCGCAAAAACCGCCTGCGCCGGCCAGTTAGGATGAAACCCGTCACCCATGAAAAGTGCATCCGGATCTCCGCTGGAACTAGCCACTTTTTCCACCCGGTAACCGCCGATCACCCAGCGGGAAGCAGTGACCAGCTCCCGCGTCATCCCGTAGGTATCCGCCCAGCCTAGGCCGCGCCTCAAGGCATAGGATTTCAGCCGGGCATTGAGCGTATCCAGCGCAGCGGTAACACGACCGGTCTTCACCGGATCATAAGGATGCGCCTCGCTCTTCGACGGCGTGCAACCGACATGCGGCACCCCTGCCATCACCATGGGAATGTCGGGATTTTGAGACCTGACCCACTCGACCACAAACTTGATATCGCTCTCCACTTTATCAATCCAAGCCACAGTGGAACCCCCATCATAAAAATCGCCGTAACGTGAGCGGATGTCATTTCCCCCTAGCCAGACAACGACCCTGTCTACATTGTTTCTCAACTGCGATACCAGATCATCCGGAGTCGTTGAAGCTGAATCCAGATAGTCTCGCCAATCCGCAGCAAAGCTGCCCGGGATCGACCAGTTATAGTCATGGCCTACCAGCCTCCAGTCAGCATGAGAACCAAAGTTTCCCATGGAGAATGAGGCACTGCGTCTGGCATCCAGGATCTCACACCAGTTGCGCACATGCGCCGCCGAGAGATTTCCCCCGATACCGGCATATTCCACCTGATACTCTTTGGACAGGCTGTCGCCGATCACCAGCAGGTTTTCCGCTGGTGCTGCGGCGACGAGGAGTAAGGAACTGGCGATACAGGTAAAGGGGAACTTCATAATGATCAGCGGATTGAGACCTTCCGCACGCGTAGTCTATTCACCTGATTTTTCAAACAGGAAGCCCAAAGTTTACTTGTGTTGGGGCATGTGGGGCATGTGGGGCATGCGCGGTCAGCCGGAAAGCCTCTGCCCCGGATCAATGAAAATCCGAGGCGGAAACTGCCCGGAAATTGAACGAGCCATCGGAACGACACTGCCCATTTCCCCCCTCGATATAGAGTCTCGCCGCAGGTTCCGCCCCCGTGAGCGTTGCCCCATTGAGGACCAACGATGGGCTTCCCTCCAGCCGGAGAGTGCCGGTGGCGGCCTCACAACTGGCGTTTCGGGCCGTTGCCTCTCCCCCCGACTTCATACTCACTGCTATGTTTCCTTCAGCCTCGACTCGCTCTGTGTTTTGCTTTTCTGCGTCAAGGAACACCCTGAGCGTGTCGGCGGAAAACGACCACGCGCCACTTTCAACTGTAGCGCGACGGCTATATATGAAACAACCGCGGCCTTCATCAAGCACCGCGGTCTCGCTGGAGAGGATGGAGAGTTGCCCGGTTCCCCGGGCGGGTTCAGTATCCAGTTCGACATCCGGGACTGTTTCCACGTTCCGCTGCGCTGAGCCGACCGATCCCATCACCTCAACGGTGGCGACCTCGTTCACTTTTGCCAGTTGGTTCTGCTCTGGAATGAAGGGCAGCTCGACCTCAGGCTGGATAATCACTGGACTGGGAGCGGCAGGCTTTCTGTGCGGCGTGGGCGGCTTAACCGCTGGAGCTTGGACAGGCGGCGGCACACTCTCCTGGGTGGAGGCTTTGCGCTCCGGGCTTGCAGGAATCCCCGCCTTACGCCGCGCAGCTGGACGGAATTCCGGGAGAGTGATGTCCACGTACTCACTCGTGTCGTGGACAATTACCGGAATCACCGGCTCAGAGACCTTGGCCAGAGGAACCGCTGGCTCCTTGGGTTTCACAGAGTTTTCGGACCTAGTTCGGCTTATCGGATCCAGCTTTTTAGGAGCAGTGAGCGCCAGCACTCCCCCTCCCTTTTTGCCCAGTGCAGCTTGAACCACTGGTGACGAGACCTTTGGTTTCGATCTAACGGACTGCTTCGCCACTTCCCTGCCGGGCTTCGCCAGAGCCTTCCTCGGTCCTTCAACCACTTTCACCTGCTTGGCCACAGCCTGGGGCTTTTTGGCAGCTACCGCCAGAACCCTAGAGTTTGCCTCAGGTTTCCTTTGAACCGATACCGTCTTTTCCCTTGGCTTGTCAATGCTGCCGACAGCTGGCTTTAGCACGGAGGCTTTCGCCACTGGTTTACGAACCAATTTTTTTTGATTGGGCTTTGCGGGATCCACTACCTCCGCCACAGGAATCGCCCGCCTAGATGCCACTACAGGACGGCTCCGCACGCTCACTGCTGGACGCGCAGCTGGCGCAGTAGAAACTGTGGGCCGGTATGAAGGAACAGGAGGTATAACAAAAACTCCTCGCGACTGGGATTGGCCCACCACGGGCTGCACGCACTTCAGCATCAGCAGCACCACTATTTGAGGAAATCGATTTCGCATGTTCACTCTCCTGAATCACTTATTTTTTTGAAATATCAAGGGAAATTAAATATTTTTTATCCAAATCACTGGTATTTTTCAAAATTCAGGAGTGCAGTGATGGAAAGTTTTTCTTCTCGAAACTGCGAAATTATGCTTGGCAAATGATGAAAAGGCTGTTTAATCAATATTGATAATCGACCGCGACATTGCATTCACAAGTAATTTTCAGACAACTCCATCCCACAAAATCATGGCTAAGATAGTAATTATTGACGATGAATTGCCCATTCTGGAATTAATGGGTCAAGTATGCCGACGCCTTGGACATGAGGTTTCCTTGAATCAAACCGGTCGAGAAGGTATGGCAGCCATGGAAAAAGTGCGCCCTGAACTCCTGATAGTGGACCTACGCATCGGTGACATGAACGGGCTTCAAATCATCCAGGACTGCCGGGCAAAGTTTCCGGGCACCGAAGTGGTGATGGTTACTGGCTATGGCAGTGTGGAGACGGCCGTGGAGGCCATGAAACTGGGGGCATTTGACTACCTGACAAAACCGTTTGAACTGGATGACCTCCAGCGAACCATCAACCGCGCCACTCAGAAAACAGCCCCCGCCAGCAACAAAGGCCCGGCAAAAAATGACAGCCTTATTCCCATCGTGCCGGCCAGCGCCATGATCGGCAACAGTGCTCAAATCAAAGAGATCATGCGGCTGGTAGAGAAGGTGGCGGATAAAGACAGCCCCATCCTGCTTGAAGGGGAATTTGGCAGTGGCAAACAAATGGTGGCCCGCAGCATTCACAACAACAGCAAGCGCAAAGCCCTGCCCTTCAAAGTCCTCCACTGTTCATCCCTTCCTCCAGAACTGCTGGAGCAGGAACTGTTCGGTGGCACTAACACCATATTCAACCGTGCTGACGGCGGCACCGTCGTCATAGAAGAGATAAATGTCCTGCCGGTGCGGCTCCAAAGCCAACTGGATGCCTTCCTAGAGGATGCCAACAGCCGAAGGCTCACTGGCGCGCTTCCCCGCAATCTTGATTTTCGTTTCGTGGCAACATCCAGCAACCCGCTGGAACAGGCTGTGAAAGAGGGGAAATTCCGCGAGGATCTCTATTACCGCATCTCCATCATTCCCATGCTGGTCCCGCCACTGCGCAGCCGCAGGGAAGACATCCCCCTTCTCGTGGATCATTTCCTCGCCAGCTATGCCAGACAGTCGCAAAGCAGCATCAAAGAAGTGGATAAATATGCAGCAAAACTCCTGCACGACTACTCATGGCCAGGCAACGTCGGTGAACTGCAAAACGCCATCGAGCGGGCCTGTTCCTTTGCCGACGACAAGCGCATCCGTCCGGTGGACCTCCCTCCAAAAATCACCCAGAAAGTGGAGATCACTGATGATGAAAACGAGCGCATGAAGCACTCACTGCCCATCGGAACAAAGCTGGCTGATTTCATCAAAAAACAGGAACGGATGTTCATCCGTGAAACTTTGAAATACAACGAGGGCTCCCGCGAAAAAACCGCCTCCATGCTCGGAGTCTCCATAGCCACCCTCTACCGGAAAATGGGACTAAAGCTCGAGCGGGACAAAATGCTAGGCTAGGCTAGATCCATGTCGCTTTCAAAATGAGCTGATCATCGCCCAACGGGGTAAAATAGGATAACCTGAGGCAGCGCCCTCGGTGAATGCAGTGAAAGCACCCCGGTGTTTATCAGCCCTAAAAGGCTGTAACCTGAGGAATAACGGGAGGAATAGCGCATGGGTTTGCGCGCCCCCTCCGGACCGGGCTCGCAGAGTTCCCGCATCCGGCTCTCCAGTCAGGAGTCGCTTGAGCCGATCCCGGGAGCCAGCTAGGCTCACCTTCTTAAAAAGAGCATGCGAAATTCAAGCCTTGTTCCACGATCCACGCAAAATACGCAAAATTACTCAGCATCTACAGGGCTTCAGGATCCACCCCCAAGTCAACGAGTTTTTGACGTAGCACCTCCGCCTTAGCCAGCGCATCCTCCTTAAGGCGCAATGCCTCTTCCTTCAGTCGCCGCTCCTCCTCCTTCAGCCGCAGTGCCTCATCCTTCAGCCGCAGTGCCTCATCCAGATCGGCGATGTAAGTCGCCACCGCTTTTTCGGCCTCATTGCTCTCTATCACT
>JAYVJI010000937.1:0-9134 GCA_043769435.1 Verrucomicrobiota bacterium | reverse complement strand
CCTTGATGTCAGTCTGCTGCAGGACCGGTTACTGTGCCCCATTCTCGGAGTGGCGGATCCCCGGACCAGTGAACGCATTGAATTCATCGGCGGCATCCGCGGCACCGCAGAGCTGGAAAAACGGGTTCAGGCAATGCCCGGATCCATCGCCTTCAGCATGTATCCCACCACCGTCGCGCAGCTCATCGCTATCGCGGATGCAGGCGAGATCATGCCGCCCAAGAGCACGTGGTTCGAGCCGAAGCTCCGCTCCGGGCTGGTGGTCATGACCTTCTGAGCCCACCTCAGCCGACCTGCACCCGGACGCCGTGCTGGCTGGTGATGGTCCCCAGTTCCCGCGCTCCGGGACCGGCGGTGAGGGCAGCGGCTTTGTCCTTTTGCGGGACGATGGCCACCCAGCCCCAGCCGAGGTTGAAGGTATTGAGCTGGTCTGCAGGATCGCAGTGGCGGAGCACTTTGGGCACTGCGCCGAGCTTCCATGCGGGGATGTGCAGGTCTGCTCCTTTGGTCCCTAGGAAGCGCTCGAGGTTTTCCGTGAGCCCGCCGCCAGTGATGTGCGCCATGGCGCGGATATCGCATCCGGCGGCTTTCAGGGCGGCTACTTCTTCATGATAAAGCCGGGTGGGCGCCAGCATGGCGATGATTTCCGGGGTGGTGAATTCTGCTGCGTTTTCACTCAGGACGCGGCGCACCAGACTCCAGCCATTGGCATGAAAGCCATCACTGGGATAGCCGATCACGGCGTCTCCGGGGGCGACGCGTGAGGGGTCGATGAGATCTTTTTTCTCCACCGCACCTATCGCGAAGCCGCTCAGTTCTATAAGTCCGTCCGGGACGATGCCGGGCATCTCGGCGGTTTCACCTCCGGCAAGGATACAGTTACAGGCGCTCAGCCACTCGGTCATGCCCCCTATCAGCCTCGAGATCTGTGCTTTTTCGATATGCCCTATGCCTATGTAGTCGAGAAAGAGGATGGGGTCGCCACCGGTGGTGAGGACGTCATTGACGTTCATGGCGACGAGGTCCTTGCCTGCTGTTTCCAGCATGTCGTGCTTGATCAACAGTTCGAGCTTGGAGCCCACACCATCACAGCCGGTCACGATGACAGGTTCCTTATAATCGCTGAGGTCATAGGCTGCGGCAAAAAGCCCGAAGGCTCCGAAGAGCTTGCGCTTGGTCTCGGTGCGGCGGCGGAGTTCTCCGATGTCGCCCACGAGGGCTGCGGCGGCTTTGGTGTCGACTCCGGCTTCTTTGTAGGTTAGCTTACTCATGAAAAACAGTAATGGATAGGTATCAGGCTATCAATTTTGTCCCGCCGCTGATTTCCCTCCAGATACCGCGGAAGAAATAATACCCGTCACCATGATCGGGATCTCCATTCCAGTCCGGATCATAATGGTGGCTGCGGTAGAGGAACCGCTCCGGATGCGGCATGAGGCCAAAGACCCGGCCGGTCTCGTCCCGCAGGCCGGCGATGCGGAGGGCGGAGCCATTCACATCATCCTGATAAGTTAGGGTGACGAGTCCCTTTTCCATGTATTCTTCGGCTTTGTTCCCCGGAGCGACGAATCGACCCTCGGCATGGGCAATGGGCAGCTCAAAGGACTCGCCCAATTCCGCTAGGTAGGCATTGCGGGGCTGGAGGTTTTGCAGGCGCACCCAACGACACTGAAAGCGCCCGCTGGAGTTATCGATGAGCGAGCCTTCAGGGAGCAGACCCAGTTTTGTCATGATCTGGAAGCCATTGCAAATCCCCAAGACGTAACCGCCATCGGCCACGAAGTCCTTCAGGGTATTCCCTAGTTTGCGCTCTGTGACGAGCTGGGCTATCCGCCCGGCCATGACGTAGTCGCCATAGGAAAATCCGCCACTCAGCACGACCAGCCGGGAGGCTTTGATATCCGCAGGCTTGACGAGCGAAATAGGCACTATCCGGGTCTGGAAACCAGCAGATTCCAGAGCACGTGAAGTTTCAGCATCGCAGTTGGTACCGGGAAACTTGAGCAAAAGAGCGGAGGGAGCATCAGTCATATCCACTGGGCGCATAAGACCTGCCCCGGGCCGCGCAACCGGTTTCAGCCTCACGGGGCCTGCGCAGCGAGCTTTTGCGCCAGATGCCTGCAATACAGAAGCGGAATAGCTCCGAAAACTCCAAATGAGCAATCCACCAGCCGCCAGTAAAACGGGATCCCCCTGATCTGTCCGCAAATAAGCGCCAGAGGCAGGATCCCTCCACACGCGATCAGCCCCGCAGTCACGATCCATTCATTCCGCACTGGATCACGCAGCGGACCCACGAAGAAGAGGGCGATGACCAGATGCCCAAAAGCCAGCCAGTCTGTGCCGTAGGCGATCCAGGGGTACCGGGCGTAGCTCTCCGCCAGCCCATCCCGGACGTGCAGAATCCACCATGCCAGTCCCTCACCGTCAGGCGGATTCCCTCCGGTCAAAGTCACCAGAATATTCAGTTCCAAGAGCAACGGGAAGGCCGTCAGCCCGCTGAGCACCAGCCCGGCAATGAACAGTAGCATAACAGTACGGTAGCGCCGGCGCACCTTTTGGAGATTCTGCATCACTTGGACTACCAGTCCCTTTTCCCGTGGTCAAGGGTCCCGCTTCCGGTGTCCGGCAGTAGGAGCAGTGAGCAGAAATAGCATCATTAAATACGTAATTGAAATTGGTTGCCTTAATTCCCGGCACGGTATTTGCTGAAGCGTGTGAACGTCCGTTCACGTCCTCTCAACGCAAGCCATTTACACTCCCGGCTTCTACTCCCACCATGCCGGGCGGGTCCGTTATCACGGATCTGGATGTCGGTGATGTGCTGTGGTATTCCTTCACACATCCGGGCGGGGCTTTCGCTGTAGATACCTTGGGCTCGACTCTCGGCCCGGATAATGATTCAGAGCTATTTCTCTATAATAACTTGGGCACACTGGTCGCTGCGAATGACGACATCAGCGCGAGTAACTTTTTGAGCACCATCACTTTGGGATCGTTGGCGGCCGGAAATTATTTTCTTGCTGCAGGCGGGTTTGACACGAGTGGCGGGGCGGGGTTCTCCGTCACCAGTGCTTCAACTCTGGCGGGGAATATTCAGATCAATGGCTTGACCGTCGTGCCCGAACCCGGTGGAGTGATTCTCGCGCTTTTTGGTGGTTTGCTGGCTGCTCCCCGCCGCAGGTAATCGAATGCGGCGCAGGGCGTACAGGATCCCGCCTGACATAGACCGACAAAAAGCGCCTCCGGATTTTTGGCGGCTGACTAGGCGTGGGGCGGGTGACCGCGCCGTGATGTAGCGGAACACGGCCATCTTGGCTGTCACGGCTCGCGGTTGTCTCGACCGCGTGCCGAAGCTTTGCCGCCATGTCCTTCGGGGATGTGCTTTACCAAGTGGCGGCTCGTGGTCGTCTCGACCGCGTGCCGAAGCGGTCAAGATGGCCGCTGGCCAACACAGGCGAGACGCACTGTGTTCCTCTCGCCTTTTAAGAATATCACGGCGCGGTCACGCTCCTTCCAAGCTTGTAATTTTTCACAGCAAGTGACTGACGGGAGTATTTCTTAGAGGTGTCTTTAATTTTACTTGTGTTTACAATTATGGAAGTTATAGTAATTCCATCATGCGTGCGCCTTTCATCGTATTCACCTGCTTCTTTCGCTGTCTTTTGGCTGGCCTTTTTCTGGCCGCCAGTGGTCCGCTGTTTGCCGCGCACACGGTCATTCTTGATCCTGGCCACGGCGGGAGGGACCGTGGTACCTCATGGGGTGGAGTTTCCGAGAAAACCTTAACGCTGAACATTGCCCGGCGTGTGGAGGCTAGGCTGAAGCAGTTTGGGATTGCCACAGTTTTGACCCGGCGCTCTGATCGCTACGTCTCCCTTCCCGCTCGGGCATCTGTCGCCAGCGCCTTCCGGAACGCCTCCTTCGTCAGCATCCATTGTAATGCAGAGCTATCCACCCGGGTAACGGGCATTGAAACGTTTTACTATGGCAGCAGGGGGGGCGCGCTTGCGGGCTCCATCCATCGCCGTCTTGATAGCCGCACTTCCGCACCCAGCCGGGGGGTTAAATTCGCCGAGTTCGCCGTGTTGCGGCAGACTGCCTGTCCCGCCGCGCTGGTGGAATGCGGATTTGTCAGCAGCCCCAGCGAACGCGCGCTGCTAATCTCACCGCTGTATCAAGATAAAATCGCCAGAGCCATAGCTGATGGCATCAGGGCTCATGTCCGTAGCCGTTCTTCTGCCTCGCTCGCCGATTCCCGCTGATTGCCGTTATGAAAATCATCCTTCCCATTGTTCTATTCGTCGCAGGCTGTCTCTATTGGGCATTTTCTGGCACCAGTGTGCCCAAGCCAGGGGAGGTCTTCATTCTCACCGGGGACAATTTTTCCACCACTAAACGCACCTCTCGCGTGATGCTTGGTGTTTATCTAGCCCCGAATTCCGCTGAGAGCCTGACCCTTAGCCGGAAAGTCACGGTCCTTTCGAAGAAAATCGCTGCGGATCGTGCCATCTTGGGGCTGGGCCTTACGGATAAGGAACCGGGCCTTGTGGCCGCCGCCCGGATCAAGGAATTCCCAACCATGGTTGTGTACCGCAATGGTGTGGAGGTCGACCGTGTCGAAGGGGAATTTGCGCCAAATGGCCTTGATGCGATGCTGAAGCGGAACTTCTCATCCTTAAAGCAATAGACGCTACAAAGTCCCAGTACGCCGCTCCAGTTCCAGAGTCAGGATGGCAATATCCGCAGGGGTGACGCCTTGGATGCGCCCAGCCTGCCCCAGCGTCAACGGGCGGACTGAGGCAAGTTTCTGGCTGGCCTCCCTTTTCAGACCACTGATCAGCGCATAGTCCCACTCTGTTGGAATGCGGCGGTCCTCCATCTTTGCCACCCTGTCCACCATCGCTTGCTGGCGGTCGAGATACCCGGCGTATTTCACGTCGGTCTCCACCATCTCCCAGACCTCGGGCGGAAAGGCCGCTTTCAAGTCCTCGCTCAGCTTCGGCCACGTGTTCTCAGGACGCTTGAACCATTTCTCTAACGGCAGCCCTTCATAGCGTGTGTCCTGGACAAGCTGGTGCGCCGTGTTGAGGCCAACCCGGCGCTCCGAAGCCCTGCGCGCCCGCTCCGGGGTGACCAGCCCCAGCGCAGCGCCGGCCGGAGTGAGGCGCAGATCACAATTATCCTGCCTCAGCAGGAGCCGGTATTCCGCCCGGCTGGTAAACAGCCGGTATGGCTCCAACACTTCCTTGGTCACGAGATCATCAATCATCACCCCAAGATAGCTCTCGCTCCTGCCAGGAACGTATTGCCCCCCGTCCCGCAATTTCAGGGCAGCATTGGTTCCCGCTATCAAGCCCTGACCAGCTGCTTCCTCGTATCCGGATGTGCCATTGATTTGCCCCGCGAAGTAGAGATGCTCCACGCGCTTCGTTTCCATCGTGGGAAAAAGCTGGCTCGGCGGACAGTAATCATACTCCACCGCATAGCCCGGCCGGATGATCTCCGCATTCTCAAGGCCCCGGACTGAGCGAATAAATGCGTATTGGACCTCGTAGGGCAGGGAAGTGGACACCCCGTTCACATAATACTCGTTGGTGTGCCTGCCCTCCGGCTCGAGAAAGAGCTGATGCCGGTCTTTATCCGCAAACCTCACCACTTTGTCCTCAATGCTGGGACAATACCGCGGTCCCACGCCTTCAATGATCCCTGCATACATCGGTGATTTGTCGAGATTAGCCCTGATCACGTCATGGGTGCCGGGGTTGGTATGAGTGACCCAGCACGGGATTTGTTCCACGTGGAACATGGGATCGGACCACCGGTTCAGGGTGAATATGTCGTCGGCAGGCCCGCCAAGAGTGTCAGAAAGAAAGGAAAACCTTGGCGGTGGGGTGTCACCGCCCTGCCGCTCACACACGCTCAGATCTATACTGCGGCCGTTGAGGCGGCAGGGAGTGCCGGTTTTGAACCGGCGCACCTCAAAACCGAGCTGACGCAAGGAATCACTCACCGTGGACAAGGAATCTCCCATCCTTCCCCCGGCCGCATTTTGCAGCCCCACATGGAGCAGCCCGCGCATGAAGGTCCCGGCGCTAAGAATCAGGGCACGGCACGCGAAACGAAGCCCAAGTGAGGTCCGCATCCCCGTCACCCTGCTGTCCTGAGTAAAGATTTCCGCGACATTCCCCTGATGTAACTCCAGATTTGGAGTGTTCTCAAGAATCCACTTCATGCGGAATTGATACGCCTTCTTATCCGCCTGAGCACGCGGGGAACGCACGCTTGGACCCTTTGTCCCGTTCAGCATCCGGAACTGAATAGCGGTAGCATCTGTGTTCAGACCCATCGCGCCGCCAAGAGCATCAATCTCGCGTACTAGGTTGCCTTTGGCCAATCCCCCAATGGCCGGATTGCAGGACATTTGAGCGACAGTGTCCAAATTTTGAGTAAGCAGGGCCGTGCGGCAACCCAGTCGGGCCGCTGCCAGCGCTGCCTCCACCCCAGCATGTCCGGCCCCGATAACGATAACATCATAGTGAACGGGATAAAGAAAATCAGAAGGCATAAGAAAATGTTCCACGTGGAACAACGGTGCGAACACCTAATCTCAGAAAGATCAACGCAAAGCGCGGATTTCGGATTGCCGCACTTCAAAATACTCTCATCGGTTATCGATTATGCCATTCTTGGATACACTCGAACGCCGGTACGGCCACCTCGCCATTCCCGGCCTCATTCGCTATGTCGCCATACTTCAGGTCGCCGTCTACTTGGTGAGAATGTTCAATCCGGCCTACGTCCACCAACTGGACCTCAATACCGAAGCCATCCGGGCAGGACAGGTCTGGCGCCTCATCAGTTTTATTTTTGTCCCTGGCGGAGACGGCATACTTTGGGCGGTCTTCATGCCACTGTTCATGTTCTTTTTGTCGGATTTCCTTGAACAACTCATCGGTTCCTTCAGGACCACCCTCTTCGTCTTTTTTGTGATGCTGATCCTCGGCACCTGCACAGTCGCAGGATTTCCCCTCCCGGCGTCAATGCCGGGAACACGCGTGCTTTTTACCAACTTGTTTTTGGCCCTCGCCTGTGCCGCTCCACGTTACCAGATCAACCTCATGGGGCTGGTTCCTGTGGAACTGCGCTGGTTGGCCTTGGTGGATCTCGGCCTGATCTTCCTGAGTATCATGACGTTTCCTGACTTTGCCGCCACAATAATCACGGGGCATCTTCCCGCTGCACTGTTTGCCTGGCCCATACTCCATCGCAATACCGGCCCCAGCGAGCGCCTTCGAAAATTACGCGGAAAATCCCCCTATGAACCCGGTAAAACGGGCGATGCCTTTCACACCTGTTCCCGTTGCCAAAGGACCGAGATCTCCAATCCAGAACTGGAGTTCCGCTCAGACGAAGAAGGAAATGAATACTGCAGGGAGCACCTACCCTGATACCCTCCAAGGGAAATGGACTGGGCCAAAACCTTGACCTCCCCATGTGACGCAAGGCTTTGAGCCGGATTGGTTCAGGGTGTGCCCGCGCCGTGATGTTCTTAAAAGGCGAGAGGAATACAGTGCGTCTCGCCTGTGTTGGCCAGCGGTCATCTTGACCGCTTCGGATCGCGATCGAGACGACCGCGAGCCGCCACAGCCAAGGTGGCCGTGTTCCGCTACAATCAAGGCGCGGTCACCCCCTCCTGAAGTGTCGCGACTGGTGCCGGGTCGATCAAACTGTGTAAAAATACACAATAAACCACTCGACAATTGGCGCGAAGTGTGTATTTTTACACCTTATGAAAATGAAAAGCACCACGGCAGAACGCCTGAGCCGGCGTGAAAGGCAGATCATGGATATTCTCTATTCCTGCGGCCGGGCCACGGCCCGGGAGATTGAGGGCCAGATGAAGGATGCACCCACGGGGGCGACGGTGCGGACCATTTTGAGGGTGCTTTTGAAAAAGGGCATCGTAAACCACCGGCAGGAAGGTCGGGCATATGTCTACGAGCCGCGGACGGCCCCGGCGAAAGAGGCACAGAGTGCGGTGAAGCGGCTGCTGGAAGTATTCTTCAAAGGCTCGTTGGAGAGCGCCGTTTCAGGACTCCTTCATGCTAATCAAAAGGCGTCCCCGGAAGAACTACAACGACTTGAAACCCTGATCCGCAACGCCCGAACCGCAAAACAAAAGCCATGAATCCACTCCTTCCACTGTTCCTGAGCGCGCTCCTGCGCACCACCATCCTCATGGCTGCTGCATGGCCAGTCATTTTTATGATAAAAAGGCAATCCGCTGCACGGATTTCCAGCACCGGACGCATCATCATGCTGACAGCCCTAATGGTATTCACATGGACCATGGCCAGCGGTTGGCCCCATGGCATTGAGCCATCCCGTGCGATCCCGGAAGCTGTGCCCGCCTTACCGGAGCAGGCCGGACCGGCCGAAAAAGTGCTTCTGAGCGCCGCGCCTTCCCCCGCTGTTCACGCCAGCCCCGCACGTAGTAGCAGAGACTTTTCCTCCACCTTCCCACTGCTCCTGACAGAGCCCGCTGCCATGGTCCTCGCGACGCTCTGGCTGGCCGGATTCCTCTTTGCGCTGATACGCTGGCTGGATGGCCTGAGGCTGAGGAATCAGCTGTTCAGAGCCACCCATGTGCTTGATCACAAGGACTGGCTCACCCGCATTGGCAGCCTTGGCACCATGAGTGGCCTCAAAATGGTGCGCCGCATCCGCCTTCATCCTAACAATATTCCGCCTTGCGTCTGGGGTGTCTGGAATAGCGTGATGGTCCTGCCGGTTGACGCCCTGGCCTGGCCGATGGAGAGACTCCGCCTCACCCTCGCCCACGAGTGCGCCCACCTCCGGCGGCGTGACCCACTCTGGCAAGTCATTGGCAATTTTTTCACCGCACTACTTTGGTTTCACCCCGCAGCATGGAGTATAGCAAAGCGCGGAGCGGCGGCAGATGAGCGCGCCGCTGATGATGCGGTCCTGAACACCGGAACCGACCGCGCTATATACGCGGAACTGCTCCTGAATTGCGCCCGGACCTTTTCCGGAGCACGATCCCTTCTTCGCACCACCACAGCCATGGCCTCCGGGCCGGGTATTTCAGCCAGGATTGAGGCCCTGCTGGA
>JAYVJI010000936.1:0-3521 GCA_043769435.1 Verrucomicrobiota bacterium | reverse complement strand
GCGGCCAACTGACGGTCACTGCGGCGGCATCGTCCTCCAGAATGAAACGCACCAGCGAGGCCCAGAGCGCTGCATTGCTCCAGTGCGGAGCGGGCAAGCTTACTCTGGCCCGGCCTTCGCCTGAAGCCTGAGGCGCGATGGCGTGGAAGACGCGGCAGAGGGCGGTGCGTTCTTCGCCAGGGGAGATGGTTTCCAAAAAACTCAGTCGTCCGTCCGGAGGGGCGGCGGGCATGGCCGTGCCGGTTGTGGCCTCGCGGTGAGCAGAGCTTACGGCGGACTCGTCTGTGCAGGCCGCGGCGTTGTTGAGAAGACCAGTCAGCAGGGCGCCCGCAGCCTCGGTGGAAGCAAGGGATTCCCAGTCCTGCCCAGCCAGCACCGAGACCAGTGGGTATTGCCGGCGGCCTCTGGAGTCGCTGGAGGCGATCGCTGCAGCCATGATCCAGCCCTGCGGCCCGATGTTGAGCAGCCCGTGGTTCCAGGGCAGAGCGGCATCGGCCGCACTCCCATCACGGACCCAGCGCTGGCGGCCTAGGCAGGTGCCGATGCCGTCGATATAGAACTCCTGGCGGAAGCTGGTAATGGGAGCATTTCCACCGAAGTCAGGCATGTGATCCGCCCACGCGGGATGCTTGCCGAAGAGCGCGGGCTTGAATAGGTCTGGCATAGGTAGGTGCAGTTAGCGGCTTGGAGACTGTTCCTGGATGAAGCTGGTTCTCAGTGGCCAGCGGCCGAAGGGCAGGGGTGGGTCAGACATCAGCCTGAGCGACTCGAACGTGCCGTCTATGGGGAATGTCCCGGCGCGGCTGCCCCCGGCATTGGCCAGCCGCCAGAGCAGGTCCCAATTGTCCTTGAAAGCCGTGATGCTTTTGGTGTCAGGTCGTCCAGAGCGGGATTCCACCAGAATGATGCGGAAGCTGTCATAGCCATTGAACGGTATTTTGACGAGTTCTCCATCCGGAGTTTTGTCTTTGACGGTCTGCCCGCCGACTTCCAC
This sequence comes from Verrucomicrobiota bacterium, assembly GCA_043769435.1. Taxonomy (GTDB): domain Bacteria; phylum Verrucomicrobiota; class Verrucomicrobiia; order Verrucomicrobiales; family V1-33; genus JAYVJI01. The sequence continues at coordinate 2,527 of JAYVJI010000936.1, read as the reverse complement.
CCGGAGACTGGTGAAGCCGATTTTCTCCTTCCGCTCCGGCGATGGAATAATAATCGGAGGCGGCTTTTCCCTGCCAAAGATGTCGAAAGTGGGGGCTGCCGGAGGCGGTGGTTCCTCCCTGATGGGCACCTCTTCGAAGGGCTTGATGGCGGCAATGGCAACGCTGAGCCCGCCACTGGCCGGGTCCGCAGGCACCAGTGCGCTTTTGATCTCAAACACGGGCTGCAGTTTTTCAAAGAAGTCGCTCTTCGTCTCTGCGATGCTGCGTGAGTTGAATTCCGGGCGGTTCAGTGCTTTAAGATCATTACCGTCTTTCTCAATTTTATTCAACTGTTGGGCAGCGTTCCGGAGGGCCGAGTAGCTGGGAAAAGATTTCCGGTCAAGCACCAGTGGGAAATGCAACTGCGCCGCGAGTACGGCGGAAGCCCCAGTGCGGTATATCTTCAGGATTTCAGCGATGAGTGGCGTCACTCTGAATTTCTCTAGGAACTTGCCAACGGCGGCAGTTTCCTCATCCGGCGCTGTGGCGGTGGCCGTCTCCTTCGGCGCGGCCGCGCTTGCTTTTTGAGCAGCCTGCTCCAAAACATCCACTAGGGTGCCGATGGGGACTGTCTCCGGCAAGCCGATATCGGCTAGTTTCAGCGGGGCAAAACACTTTTCGAAAAATGCCAGTTCCCCAGAAAGTTGCTTCCACGACTTTGCCTGATCTGTACTGGGCGGCCCTTGAGTCTGAGGGGCGGAGGCTGCATTCTCGTATTTTGAAATGCTGGCGCGGTAGGTGCCGAGCGATTCCGGAAGACGTCCCTTGTGATCTCCCGCTAGTTTTTCCGCCTGTTGCACGGCCAGCGCGGCCTCGGTGAGCAGGGCGCTACCGACAGAAGCGGTGCTGCTGCCGCCCTCCTCTTTCAGGAGTTCCTCCATGCTCAGGGCGGCGGTCCTCAATGGCAGGAGGCCGGTGCTTTCCACGATTTCGCGTGAGGTGCCTGCTGTCCCCTTGCTCATTTCCACAAGCCTGGTCCTTGCTTTCACATAGTCAGCGCGGGCCTTTTCCTTGCGCACGTCCAGATCCCGTTTTTGTGCTTCGCTCTGCTTTGCGATGTCAGCGGCTGTGCCGAAGAGAAAGCCCGCAGCCTCCTGCAGGCTCCGGGGGGATAGCTCGTGGGTCAGCCATGAACGCGGCGGGATGGGCGCACTTTCCACCCGCACGTAGAGGGCTGCGGCGATGGTGGCGAGATCCCCCGCATCCTCTGCAAAGCCCAGCGGAGGCGGTGACGGACTTTGGTCCGGTGGGATGTTAGCGGCAGCATGGCCCCCGGGCCATTCCGGTACCAGCACATAGGTGATCAGATTTGTTAGGATGGCGGTCCAGTCCTCCTTCTTGAGCGGCGTGAGCGATTCTGTGCTGCCCCAAGTTTCCAAAAGTGTCAGGCTGCCAAAGGCCCGCGCCATGGCCTCCTGGGCCGCTGCGCTGGTTTTGTTTCCTGAGGCGGTATCCCATGCGATCCTCTCCCTGGCGGCATCCACCAGAGGCTTTAGGGTGCTGCTTTCGAAGGTGGTGAGGAATGCCTCGCGCCGTCGGATTTCGAAATCACTCCACTCCTTAACAGGCCTGAAGACCCAGCCGAAGGCGAGCCGTCCGCCGGTCCGGGAGTTGAGATCAGTGAGGGCCGCCAGACGTGATTTCGAGGCTTTGGCGGAGGGATAGCCGGCAACCTCATCACGCAGTGCATAGCGCCAAGCCGGAGGCTGGCCGGGCACGGCGGGCTGACGTTCCACGAGTGGAAGGAGCGCTCCATTCTGCCACGTGCTGTTCACGGCGTTCCATGTGACCTGGTCCGTTTCCAGCTCTTTCTCCAGCTTCGACTTGATCAGCCATGCCCAGCCAAGCGCTAGGGCCAGCAGTGCAGCGGTGGCTCCATAAAAGACGACTAGCCTGCGCCGCAAGTGTGACGCTATATTTGTCATGCGGGTGACAAGCCCGTGCTCAGGAAAGATTTTTTCCAAGAACATGTCCCGCAGGAAGACGGATTTCTCTCTGACAAAAACGCCTCCGGCCGGAAGGCTCTCTACTTTCAGCCCCAGCGCTGAAGCGAGCTGGTCATCGAGCTGTGAGCCTTCACGGAGGGCGCTGGTGAAATATATGCCCCGGAAAAACGGCGGGCGCGAGGCCCAGGTGCCGGTTTGAAAAATGATGTCCAGATACCGCTGCAGCCGTGCACCCAGACTGCGGACCACGCCAGGAAAGGCATAGAGCGCGTCCACCTCATCGGCCCGGCGCCCGCCGGGTTGCCTTGCTATGGGATCTGCCAGCAAGGAGAGAGAGCGCCCCCTCAGGCGGACGGAGATAGTATCAAGTGCCTCCTGGATACGCCCAGGCTCGAATCCGCTGCCCAAGGGATCGGGGTTCGACCAGCCCATCATTTCCCGTTCAAAAGCGCCCTGGCCGGGAGCATCGAAGTATTCCCTGAAGCAGGGAAGCCGATCGCTTTTCGAAATCATCAGGTAGATGGGAAAGCGGACATCAAGG
>JAYVJI010000935.1:0-2027 GCA_043769435.1 Verrucomicrobiota bacterium | reverse complement strand
CGCCAGTATGGCCATGAATCCGGCGAATAGCAGCCGTTTCGCATTGGGTGCGATTGTGTTGTCGTTCATTATTTAGTTATATCAAATGGTTCGGTGATGCAATGGAGCCTGAGTGGGGGATTTCCCACGGCACCAGATGGCAGACTGGCGGGTTGCTTTGAAACTCACAAGGAAAAAATTTACGCAGTGACGGAAAATTCAAGCCTGATGGAAACTGAGGATATTTCGTCATCCAATTCCAATTCCAAGAAAACCGGTAACCTCCGGTTGATTAATGATCAGCCTCTGCAAATGACCGTCGAATTATGATGAATCGAATCCTTTTCTCACTACTGGCTGGCCTAGCGATGACTTCCTGCCGGACAACTCCCAAAGACCTGATAGCGGACCCCGCTGACAAGGAGGCCTCCAGCAGTATCCGGGAGATCAGGCCGCAGGATGTGGCGGCCGTCAATGCATTCAAGAAGAAGGGCGGCAAGGGCGGCTTTCATGCTGATAAGCTGAAGGAAAAACTGACCCCGCAGAACAGCCGATTTGTCGTCGATTTGGATGCTCAGCGGCTTTACGTTTTTCAGGGAGATGAACTCGTGGCCTACAGCCCGGTTTCTACCGGACGGAAGTACTACCGCACGGAGACCGGTGACTACACGATCGGAGAGAAAGACCTCAACCACCGCTCATCCAGCTATGGGAGCTTTGTGACGTCGCGGGGAGGAACCCTCATGAGCGACGTGCAGCAAGGGTTTGACCCCACGCCCGCCGGGGCTCGCTTTCAGGGGGCGCTGATGAAATATTTTCAGCGGCTTCACTATAAAGGAAGCCCCACTGCGATGGGCTTTCACACCGGAGTGCTGCCCGGCTATCCGGCCAGCCATGGCTGCATCCGTCTGCCCGCGACGATGGCGGCGTGGTTCTGGGAAAACACCACGGTGGGCATCCCGGTGCTGGTCAGAGGCAAGGCTAATGGCGTCCCCATAGGAGCGAACCAGAACCGTCCAAAGCGGTCGCCCAAAGTGCATTCCAGCCTGAAAAAGAAGACCGAGCCAAAGCCAGCAGTGCCGTCCGCACCTGAGAGCGACGTGAAGACGACTGCGCCGGCCCCTGAATCAACTCCAGATCCTGCGCCGACGCCAGAACCAGCAGCTCCCGCTGAGTCCCCTGCCCCAAAGGCCGAGGCATCTGCTCCAGCCCCTTCGGCACCAGAACCGGCACCACCAGCAGGAGGCAACTAGGCAGCCTTGAGCCCATGCGACTGGCAATACGCGGACTGACCCGCCGGTATGGAGGCACCGCCGCGCTGGACAGCATGGACCTGGAAATCGCCTCGGCTAGGGTTCTCGTGCTCATAGGCCCCAGCGGCGGCGGAAAAAGCACTCTGCTGCGCGTCATGGGAGGGTTGGAGGAAGCGGATGAGGGTCATGTGGAAGTGAACGGCACTGTGCTGGGGAATGATCCCGGGCAGCTTCTGGCATGGCGCCGGCGCAACGGCTTCCTGTTCCAGCAGTTCAACCTCTTTCCCCACCTCACCGCGCTGAGCAACATCACCCTACCCCTGGAAAAAGTACACCGCTTCAGCCCGGAAAAAGCAGCAAAAACCGCCGCTGACGCCATGGACCGGCTGGGGCTCACCGGGCATGGGCACAAGCTTCCGGTCCAGCTTTCGGGAGGCCAGCAACAGCGCGTAGGGCTGGCACGCGCCATCGCCGCAGTGCCGGAGATCCTGATCCTAGACGAGCCGACCTCTGCCCTCGATCCTGAAATGACAGCGGAAGTGCTGGAGGTCATCGAAGAGCTGGCCGCGGCGGGGCAGGACATCATTCTCAGCACTCACGAAATGGGCTTTGCCAGAAGTGTGGGTGACCGCATCGCCCTTGTGGCTTCGGGTAAAATCGCAGAGGAAGGTCCGCCGGAACAGGTTTTTGATGCGTCTCAGGCCGCCTTGACGAGGAAATTTCTGTCCCGGGTGATGCAGTTCATGCCTGGCCGGCCTGGCTCCACCAGCTAGATTTAAAGAACTTTTCTACGGC
>JAYVJI010000934.1:0-1570 GCA_043769435.1 Verrucomicrobiota bacterium | reverse complement strand
GCCCTAGCTGAAACTGACCGTCAATGATGCTGCTCTGCGCGGCATTCCAGTCCGCTCCGTTAGGAAAATCGACCGTGTATTTTTGCCACTGCGCCACCGCCTTTTCATATTGATGCGCATCAAAATGCAGCTGCCCTAGGCGGTGGAACGCAGCTTGCTTCCGGCGCGCCAGCGCATCCGCAGGGGACAGGCCGGATGCCGGCGCTACCTTCCTGTTCACTTCCGCTGCCGGATCGAACTGGTAGTTTTTGCCCTCTATGAAAGCGGTCCACGCAGCGACCGCCTCATCGTAATGGCCCGGCTTATCAATAGCGTCCGCCCGCAAGCGGGAGGCTTCCGGAGCAGCCGCGTGGGCAGGGTGAGCCGCGAGGAATGCCTCCAGTTGTTCCTGCCAAGCCCGCTCGTCAAAAGCTGGAGTCGGCATCAATGACGGCAGGCTGGCGGTATTGATCTCGATGGAAAACAGCCTGCCCTGAGGGCCCGCTTCCCCCTGGGCACCGTGCTGCATGTTAGGGACGATCCCCTGCATGAGTTGCTGTGAGCCTTGTTGGAGCAGAGTGGCATTCGCTGCGGGGCGCGGGGCGGCAGCAAAGCTACGCACCTTCAGCCACATGGCATCTCCCGTCCAGTCGCGCCTCTCCACCCCCTCCGGCAGCGCGGGCAGTTTCGTTATCTGATCAATAAGATCGCTGGCGCAAAGCCGTGCATCCCCCGTGCGGCCCAGCGCCAGGAGGCACTCGGTCAGGTGCAACCGCGCTGCCAGCCGCTCCGGCCGCAGACCAGTGGCGGTGCTCCGCTTTCCACTGGCCTTGAAGGGTAGCGTCCAGTTGCTGTCATGCTCCAGGAGCCACTGGTTCCACACCCCGTGGGATTTTTCAAAGTCACCGGCCTTCTGCCAGCTATCCGCCTGCTTCAGCAACACGGCGGAGCGCAGGTCACCCGAGACCGGCATTTCCAGCACCGTACCACAGAGTAGGGCCGCTTTCCTCCAGTCAGGGGGAACAGACTCCAGCTCGCCTGCAGCCTGAGGCTGCGTGCCTTCAGCGGCAAAATCCAGCAGCGCCTTCACCAGCGCGTCACGGCGGGCCGGAGTGGACGCCTCTGCCGCTGCTTTACCGTAGATCTCTGCGGCCTCCCGGTGCTTTTTTGCCTTGGTTAGTGCTGCCGCTTTCAGGAATAGCGCCTTGCGGTACCAGGCAGAATCCACCGGCACCTTGTCCGCAGCTGTCGCGGCCTCCGCTTGCTGGCCCTGCAAGTGCAGGGCCAGCGCCAAGAAGTAGTCATTCTCCCCGGAGGGATCCGGCGGTAATGTTGCTAGGGCCGCAGCCGCCTCCGCATACTGTCGCGATTGTAACATGACTGCCGCATTCCCGGGCAGCGCGGCAGTGAGGGGACCGGTGGAAGCACAAACGGAGAGCAGAAGGAGTGAGCGGAGTAGGTTGCGGATCATAATGGCAAATGCACAAGGCATGAGCTGTCTGTCCCGGAATTTTAACCACGGACCTATAAAACACTGCGTGATTCAACACACAGCCGCACGATCAGTTATCGCCTCGACCAAGTTAGCTAT
>JAYVJI010000933.1:0-3439 GCA_043769435.1 Verrucomicrobiota bacterium | reverse complement strand
CGTCGGCGACCCCGAAAAAGTCACAGCTCCGGTGGAAGAAAGACCGGAGCCTTCCTTCCTAGGCAAGATCCAGGGCATGATGAGCCGGACTCTCAATCTGACCTTTCAGCTCAACACCATCGATTACACCGTGCCTAACATGGTCCACTGCGACGCGACCATGGCGGAGTTTGCGGCCATGCAGAAGCAGCGGGGAGAGAGCCTCATGAAGCTGATGCTGCAGTCCATGAGAGCCCAGCTGAATGGGGAGGTCGCTGAGGAGATGGGCGATCTGGAAAGGGAACTGGACATCGGCGGGTTGCTCAGGATATTTCTGAGCAAAGATTCCGCAGCAGAGTTCAAGATCATCCTAGCCAAAATGTTTGACAAGTCAGAGAGCCTGACCGCAAAGCTGGAAGGCAAAGACGGGTCCGCCATTCTCAGCGACCGCAATGCGCTGGTCATCCAAAAGCTCACTGCCACACTGCGGGATCCTTCACGTAAAAGACTCTGTATTTTCTATGGAGCAGCCCACATGCCTGGTATCGAAGCCGCGCTCATCAACGAACTGAAAGCCAAGCCCACCAGTGAAGCTTGGCTGCCGGCATGGAAAATGCGCCCGCCCCTGCCACCCCACGTGGATACTCCCGCCGAGGCCGTCCCGGCGCCACCAGCAGAGACCGCGCCGGAAGCGAAAAAGTAACCCGCACCCGCACTCCGGCATCCCGCTTGCAAAGCCACCCATTCACCGGCAACTGACCGCCATGAAGCTTCTCCGAACGATTTTCACCCTGATGATTCTGGCCGGTTCCACCTTTGGCTCCAGCAAGTCTCCCGGACTCTACATCGGCTTTCATGCGGAAGGTGATGAAGTAGAAGGGCCTAAATTTGTGCGTCCGGATGTTGTCGGTGGTGAGAAGCATTACTTCCGGGTATCCCCTGAACTGGTGGCCCGGCATTTTGACGGCTTCTATCCGTTCTCCGCCAGCGACGGCACCTCGGGAGTGGCCCTCAGACTCAATACAGAAGGCCAGCGCGCCTATCAAGTGATGTGCTCCACCAATCAGGGCCGCCTGCTGCGCGCTATCGTCGGCAATCAGGCAGTGGATGTTGTCAAAGTTGACGGGAATGCCACAGCGGACGGATACATCGTCATCTGGCGGGGGCTGACGGACGAGCATTTCCTCCTCATGGAAAAGAAAATGAAGCGCCTCGACGGACTCAAGACCCAGCCTCCGGAAAAAAAGAAAAAGGAAAAGCCGACCAAACGGGAAGCTTCTCAATAACCGGAGCACCGACTGCGGACCATGTTCAGCAAGACACTGGCTGGCAGCGCGGCACTGTCTTTGCTGGCAGGGGCTCTGCTGCTCACTCAGTGCGAGCGCTCCGCGAGAGAGGACCCCTCCGGGATCCCCGCCGTCGCAGAGTCCATTCCCCCACCACCAGTGGAGGCTGCGCCGGCCCCTCCGCCAGCTGTGGCCATACCGCCTCCGCTCGCCCCCTCACCACCCCGCCCCATCCGCACGGGTCCGCTGTTTTCTCTGCCCACCGCAAATGATTCACTGTTCGCCGGCGCACCCGGAGACTTCTTTATGTTTGTGGATCGCTATACGGAAACAGGGGCCGTGCAGGTCTGGCAGGGCGGCAGCTATGGCTTCGTCCGTAACCCCCGCAAAACCGCCGCAGGAGAAGTCTACACCAAGTTCCACGAAGGCATCGACATCGCTCCGCGGCAGCGTGATGCCAAAGGGGAACCTCAAGATCCGGTCCTCTCCATCTCAGACGGCACCGTGGTCTACACCACCCCTCCCGGTGCCGGCAGCAACTACGGGAACTACATCGTGGTGGGACACGACTGCGGGAAAATGGCGGGAACTTTTTACAGCCTTTACGCTCACCTCCAGAGGATAGACACCAAGGCCGGCTCACCCGTCAAGCGGGGCACGCCCATCGGCTTGATGGGGCACACCGGCGCGGGTATTGACCGCCGCCGCTCGCATGTTCACCTAGAGATTTGCCTCATGATGAGCGACCGGTTTGAGGATTACTACCGTTCTCAATTCAAGCTGCCAAACGGTCACGAAAACTTCAACGGCAGCAACCTCACCGGCATTGATCCCGCAGGGTTCTTAACCGCCGCGCACCTTGATCCCGGCCTCACTCCAGCGGAATACATAGCCACCACCGCTCCGGCCTGGCGCTGTCTGGTTCCTAACAAATCTGCTGCGGAACTGGAAATCGTAGTGAGGCACCCCTTCCTGCGCAAGCCTGGGCCGCCCGGCAAGTCATGGGAAATCACCATGGACGGAGCCGGAGTCCCTCTCAGCGTCGCCCCCAATGCCATGTCCTCACCCATCCCTGTGGTCACATGGGTAAAGCCTAACCCCGGCTATCATTCATGGAATACCCGCAATCTGCTGACCGGCAGCGGAGCCACCGCAGGGCTTTCACCTGATGGGCTCCGCCACGTGCGCCTGCTCACCGGCGACTTTCAGGCACCCACACCTGCTCCGCCACCGGCCCCGGGGAAACCAGCAAAGCCCACTCCAGCCGGTGCCGCAACGATTCCTGGCGCTCCAGTTCCCTCGTCCCCCACTTCTTCCCCTGGCAGGAAATAACCGGAACCCCGGCCACGCCTCCGTCTTGCACTCATGGGAAATTTCCAGTATCTTCAAGTATGCGTCCCTGTTTCCGCCTGATCTCCACCCTAGCCGCTCTAGCCGCTCTAGCTCTGCAGACCGGCCTCACCATGGCGCAAACAATCCCCCTCCCAGCAGTGCCGGAGCCGCCGCTTCCTGAACTGGTTCCAGAGCTTCCGGAGGAGCCTATGCCGGACCTCCCGCCCCTCCCGGACACTCCTTTCCCGGACACTCCTCTGCCCGATCCCCCTCCCTCAGCGCCCGATTCCCAGCCCGTAAAGAAGATCCGGCTGAACCCCAGCGCGCAGCCGGCTGAGACTACCCTGGCCGGGAAATTCACCATCTACGGCGGCACCGTGACCGAGCGGAATGCCCTGCTCACCATTGCCGGGGAATACAGAAACCGCCTCCACTCCATCCTGCGCCGCCAGGACCAGGATGGACAACTCATTGTCATCCAGCTGCGCGACGCCGTGGCCATGAAGGCTGGAGGAAACCGCGTTTGGAGCCGCATACTGGCCACAGACGAAGGATACCGCATCGAACTAAACCTAGTCCTCATGGGCGGCTCAATACCCGGCCCTCTCCTCAGGCTAGAACTGGTCCGCTGCCAGTTAGCCGCGCTCATGCTTCAGCATCACCGGGAATCGGATCTCTCGAACCACGACGTCCCGCCTCCGGATTGGCTCCTCTACGGCATGCTGGAAGTTCTCGACTACTTCGACAGCGGACGGCTCAGCGACGAGTTTGCCACCATCTTTAGGCTAGGCCACGTGCTTAGCACAGAGGACATCTTCGCTGCGGATCCAGCCGCCATGGAC
>JAYVJI010000932.1:0-1619 GCA_043769435.1 Verrucomicrobiota bacterium | reverse complement strand
CGCTCACTTTGAAACCGGATGCCAACATCATAAAGCTTCCCAACGTGAGTGCGTCCGTGCCCCAGCTGAAGGCCGCATTGGCTGAGCTGCAGAGCGCTGGATACGCGCTCCCGGACTATCCGGAGAACCCGCAGACCGATGCGGAAAAGGAACTGAAAGCTCGCTACGGCAAGGTGATGGGCAGTGCGGTGAATCCTGTGCTGCGTGAGGGGAATTCTGACCGCAGAGCACCCAGGGCCGTAAAGGACTACGCACGCAAGCACCCTCACTCCATGGGCGCCTGGTCGCCTGATTCCAAGACCGCTGTGGCCACCATGGGACGGGATGACTTTGCCTCCAATGAAAAGTCCACAACAGTGTCGGAGGCCACCGTTGTGAAGATCGAGTACATCGCTGTTGACGGAGCGGTGACCGTGCTCAAGGCTAGCACGCCGCTGCAAGCCGGGGAAATCATCGATGCTACAGTGATGCGAAGAGCAGCGCTGCTGGCTTTTCTGGAAGCCGGGATCACGAGGGCCAAAGCGGAGGGGCTCCTCTTCTCCTTGCATATGAAAGCGACCATGATGAAGGTGTCCGACCCTATCATATTTGGTCATGCGGTCCGGGTGTTCTTCAAGGATCTCATCGCATCGCATGCCGCTGAGATAAAGGAACTGGGCGTTGATTTTAATAACGGGTTTGGGGATCTGGTTGAAAAGATGGAAAACCTGCCTGCGGAGCGGAAGGCAGCACTGGAGGGCGGGATCAAGGCGGCCTATGCCAGCAGACCGGGCATCGCCATGGTGAACAGTGAGAAGGGAATCACGAATCTCCATGTCCCCAGTGACGTCATCATTGACGCCTCCATCCCCGCCATGGTTCGGACGTCAGGGCAGATGTGGAATGCCGCCGGTAAGCTTCAGGACACGCTCATCGTGATCCCTGACAGCTCTTATGCCGGGATCTATCAGACGGTCGTGGACTTCTGCCGTCAGCATGGAGCCCTGGATCCTAGGACCATGGGCTCAGTGCCTAACGTCGGCCTCATGGCCCAGGCGGCTGAGGAATATGGTTCTCACAACAAAACCTTTGAAATACCCGGTGCCGGAGTCGTCAGAGTGACGGATGCCATCGGAAGGATTCTCTTTGAGCACAAGGTGGAAGCCGGCGACATCTGGCGCGCCTGTCAGACCAGGGATGCGGCGGTGCAGGACTGGGTAAAGCTGGCGGTGAACCGTGCCCGGGCCACCGGGGTTCCAGCTTTGTTCTGGCTCAATAAACACCGGGCTCACGACGCCCAGGTCATCGCGAAAGTGGAGCACTATCTTAAGGATCATGACACCGCCGGGCTCGACATCCGTATCCTCCCGCCTGCTGAAGCCTGTCAGGTTTCCCTGGAGCGGATCGTCAAGGGCCTCGACACCATTTCTGTTAGCGGTAATGTCCTCCGGGATTACCTAACTGACCTGTTTCCCATCCTCGAGGTAGGCACATCCGCCAAGATGCTCTCCATCGTGCCACTCATGAATGGCGGCGGACTTTTCGAGACAGGTGCCGGCGGTTCTGCCCCCAGGCACGTGCAGCAATTCCTTGAAGAAAATTATCTCCGCTGGGATTCTCTCGGCGAGTTCTTTGCCATC
>JAYVJI010000931.1:0-2815 GCA_043769435.1 Verrucomicrobiota bacterium | reverse complement strand
CTACTTCCACATCTTTTTCCACATCTTTTTCTACTTCTTCTGCCTCTGCTGCTACTTCTGTTGCTGCTGCTGCTTCTGCTTTAAGATGCAATTCGCGGTCATCCCGTTCCTCCTCACTTCCGGGGGCGGCAACTGGCTCCTCCGGCTCATCAGTCTGGCTGGTCGGAGGCGGCGCATAGGTGTGTGAATAATAGGGAATCATGATACGTTGACGCAGGCTTGAAGGTAGGTGAGAAATGCGGAGCGCTCAGGTAGGCGGACCTGACCGGACAGGGCTAGGTGGGCCGCTAGGATAGCGGCTGGAGAGTCTGCTGCCGGAATCTCATGGAACACTTCCCAGCGGGCCCGGCTGCGGGCGTCCTTGATGGCGGTGTAGGCCTCCTGCACTGCCTGGAAGCGAACAGCATCCCGTTCTGGCGGGGCTGCCTGGATGGCGCTCAGCCAGGCACTCCGGATTTCGGAATCACTGGCAGTGACCGGGACATTTAGGACTAGATATGGATTCATAGTAGGAGTCGGGCTAGAACCCAAAAGGCAACGAATTTTTCAGGCGTTGGATTTCTGCAGGTGACATGCTTTTCAATATTTGCGTGCCCTGCTCTACCAAAAGCTCAAATACGTCGAGCGGCATGTTCATCTCTTTGCGAAATTTTGCCGTCTCTCTACGGAATACAGCGGGAGGAAATTCCTGTTTAACCAAAGCGAACACCTGGGCCATGATTAGCATGGCGCCTGCGGCTTCTGCCGGATTCTTACCGCTGGCCGGCGACTTCGGATCAGGAGCGAAAGGATTATATTCATCGTCCCCGTTCGGAGGCTCCGCGTCTCGATTGTGTCCGGTGGCTGGATTGAAGAACAGGTCATTCTCATCGTACCAATCCATCGATGGTCCAGAAGTGCGCGCTGTGCTCGTTGCCTTTTTAGCTGGCGCTTTTTTAGCGGGGGCCTTTTTAGCGGGCGCTTTTTTAGCGGGGGTTTTCTTTGCGGCTTTTTTCGCACGGGAAATGTTCACTGCCCACGGAGGGGAGGGAATGTCGCCACAGCGATTTATGATACTAAAGGCGGTATTTACGGTGGCTTTATCCTTGTTGTCCGAGGCTGCTTGGGCGATGCTATCCAATTCATCACAACGGCAAGGAAGGAATCTAGAGAAGCAGTGCAATGGAAGCAGGATAGCTGCGAGCCTGCACTGGTAGTTAGGCTGGGGACCGGTCAGCGCTCTGGCCACATTTGCTATAAACTCCAAAGGCAGCTCTTGGCCCCTGTCATTTTGCAGATAGGAATCAACGGTGACAGCGAAGTCATGCACGCCAAGGCTTTTCCCATCCTTAGAAAATCCATCCCGCAGGCCGTCCTTCGTCAGGAGGTGAGCCGCAGCCATGGAGAGCGATGCGGAGATCATGCTCAGCCACTCGCTGCTCCTTCCGGCTGCCATGCTCCATGAGGTGATGTGCAGAGCCCAGATCACGTCATTCCACTGCAAGCGCTCACCGGGCGAGGGAACCAGCGGATACTGCGCTTCCATGCCGGGGATCTTCCACCGGTGGGCGATGGCGGAGGCCGTGACGCGCGCCACGTACTTGGATGGTGCCTGTGGCAGGGCTGATTCTAAATGGGATGCGTTGTTTTCGTAGACGGCTCTCGCCACCTGGATGGCCCAGCGGCGGTTGGTGAACTGGGCGTTGGTTGCCTCCGTGGTTGCCGCGTTACCTCCGTTCTGGCCCAGGGAATCAAACTCAGCCCAGTTCGGTGATGCGGGCCTTGTCCCCAGTAGCGCCTCGCAGACAACGTTCGCTACGCTGGCATCTCCCGGGTTCAATTTATGGGCCTGCCGCAACAGCTCGAGGCCTTGAACAGAATCGCCATCCTTCATGGCTGCCTTTCCCGCCATCCCGATGATGGCGGGGGACTCAGGGAATTTTGCCACTGCTAACTTCAGCGCCGACTTCAAATTCTTTTGCGACGAGGCAGCCATGGCAGTGAGCATCTCCGCCCGCCGCGTGGCGGAATCAGGATCCAGAGCGGCGGCCCTCTGCAGGAGGGACGTCCACATGTTCTGCAGAGCCTCTGGGGAATCGAAGTACGGAGTCATGTCATTTTTTACGGCACCCTTCAGGTGGGCAGCACCCAGCTCCAAAATGGCCGCCGCCATCAACGGATTTTTTCCATGGAGTTCCTCATCTAGGGCCACCAGCTTGTCACAGCATTCGCCTATCCCTTCAGACGGGGCATTCATCAGCATCGTAGCACGCAGCATCATGAACTGCCCTCCGGGATGCGGAGGTGTCATTTCCTCTTCTTCCAGCCAGCTGAGAAAGCGATCCACTACCGTAGACTGCATCCCGCGTCTCTTGAGATTCTGGCAGAAAAACAGATCGCTGAGAGATCCCGCCAGAGAGGCTTCCCGGACCGGAAAACCGTGTTTCCCCAGCCCATCAACCAGCTCAGTGTAGGCCCGCACCAGTTTGCCGCTGTGCCATGACTTCTCAGCAGCGAAGATGGCTGGAGCCCAACGCGGGGGGGCTCCGCAGAGGGCCAGGCTGAACGCAGTGCGGGCTGGTTCCGGCGCTTTGTCTGCGGTTCTGGGGCTGCCGCAAATCACGCGGTAGACATCCGCAGCGCGGCTCACCCCGCTGCCGGGCGGCAGAGCTGCGAAGCACTGGCGGGCGGTCTCCATCTCGCCTGCGTGGGTGCAGCGCACGCCTCTCAAAAACACCCGCCACGGCTGGAACACTGAATCGCGGGGCAGCCCGCGGAGCGCCAGTTGAGCCTCCTCCCACGCGCCATTGGACGTAGCCGCCAGGGCGCTGCGGAC